>CAYZGY010000027.1:3070-22757 GCA_964478085.1 uncultured Planctomycetia bacterium | reverse complement strand
GCGTTTCCGCTGCCGAAGCTGCTGCCCCGCATCGAAGAGCTGCTTCAGGAAGTGGCCGTCTTCCTGAAGGTCGGTCGCAGGGAAATCCTTGTGAAGAAGTCGCGTGTAGTAGGCCGCGAGATCTTCCGGACGCAGCTCCTCCAGAAGCTTGAGCTCCCAATGAGCTAGCCAACGTCGAACGCAACGGTGAAATGCTTGCTTCGCGTCGAAGAGCGGTCCGTTCACGAAGACTTGAGCGAACTCGAGAACGCTTTCGGCGAAGTAAGGCACGAGACCTTGTCTCATGCTTCGGTAGCGCTCGCGAGTCGAGTGACTCGCGAACCGCGGTGGTTCGTGGTGATGCTGATTCGTCATGGTTGCCCTCCGGAAAGAGCGGTTCGCGCCCCTCGTCGCCGGCGGATCACGACAAGAAGGACACGGGACCAGAAGAGCAACGTTCGTGCCCGAAACTCGCTCGCACTCACGCGAAACCAAAAGGTCTTATCTTGGAAGCGCTTCGGGCGGAAGGTGTCCAGAAGCCCCCAGACGGACCCCGAACTCGGTGGGAAGAGAGGCTCGACAATCTATCCAGATGAGGTGCGGGGGTCCAAGATTCCGAATCCTGGACCCCCGTCTGAGTTCTGGACAAGCGGACGTGACGCCCGGGCTCAACGATTGAAGAGGAACGCAGGACTGTTCGCAAGCGCCCACGCGATGTCTTGCGCGGCGCGCAGGCGGATCTGCTCCTGCGTCTCCTTGTCGAGGTTGAGGTAATGACGCACGAGCTCCGCGTGCTGTGCGGGCGTGCGCTTCTCCTTCGGAGTCATGATCGCTTTGACGATGCCGTCGGGCAGCGTCTGCACGCGAACCGGACGCTTCGAGTCCGTCACCGAAATCCGGAAGTGCCCGAGGACGTGCTGACCGCCATGGTGCTGGTCCAGCGTGAACACGAGGAGCGTTCCGCCCATGCCGCCGATGTCTTCCTTCGTCTCGAAGACCGCGTGGTGCGTCTGACCACCACGAGGGTGGATCGCCCAACCCTTCTTGTCGTCGGTCTTGCCGTCGATCACGAAGTTCGAGCCGAGATCCTTCTGCGCGAAGGTGTGGCTCGGGTTGTGGAAGGGGATCTTCTTCCCGGGCGATCCCGGCTTGTCGACGGGAATCGCGTGGACGGTCATCTCCGAGAGTACGAAGTTGCCGTTGTCTTTCGTACGACCGGGGCCGCGCTTGAAGGCGCCGAGGCTGTCGTGCGTGCGTGCCTCGAGGCGAACGCCCGTGAGCTTGTGCATCGGCGTCCAAGCGATGACGACGTAGGTGTCGGTATCCGGCACCTTGCCGCTCGCGAGGACCGAGCCGTCCTCCTGGACCGCGAGCACGGCACCGTTCGCGGATCGGGCGACGGTCGGCTTGAGCGGCGTCCACTCGGCGACGGGCTGCGAGCCAGCCCACTTGTCGAGACGCTCGATGAACTGCTTGTACTCGCTCGGGTCGAGCGCTTCGACGTTTGCCGGATTGCGGGGATCGAGTGCCGAGGCGAGCGCCTTGCGCTCCGCGTCCACCGGCATGCGGCTGAGGAACGAGACGAAGAGCTCGTCGACGATCTTGTTCGCGTCGCGCTCGAAGCTGACAAGTGACGTGATCTCGTTGTTCGCGTCGTTGATCGCGTTTGCGAAGGTCGGACCGTTGACGAGGTTGAGCGCCTGGCCGAGCGACATGCCACTCGTACGCTCACACTCGCACGCGCTCTCTCGCGGCGGACGACCGAAGAGATCGAGGAAGCCGTCAGTCGTCTTGACGTCTGGGCCGGGTAGCTCGACCGCACGCGTTCCGGGACGCTGACCGGGAAGCCGCGACACGGAGCCCGCCGCTCGGTGGATCGCGTCGTAGAGCGTCTCGGCGGTGAGACGACGCGCGAGGGCGTGCGAGAAGTTGATGCTGTCGTTCTCGTTCCACTTGTTCGTGTCGATCGAGTGCTGGTAGGTGCGCGAGTTGACGATGAGGCGCATCAACTTGCGCACCTCGAAGCCACTCGCGACGAAGTCGTTCGTCAGCTTCTCGAGGAGCTCCGGGTTCGACGGCGGATTTCCGGCGCGGATGTCGTCAACCGGATCGATAAGCCCGACGCCGAGAAAGTAGCTCCACAGACGATTGACGTAGCTGCGTGCGAAGTAGGGATTCTCCGGGGCGGTCAGCCAACCCGCGAGGGCGCCGCGGCGCGTCTCCGCCTTGACCTCCCCGCCGCCGTGCGGGTACGGGAAGGACGGCGCCGCGACGAGACCGTTCGGGAGCTTGACGTCGCCGTTCTTGCGATCGGAGATCAGCTCCTCGCTCGCACCCGTGTTCGCGAAACCCGCCTTGGGCAGGCTCTTCGAGCCCGGCGCGGCCTTGCGCTCGATCTGCGCAAAGTACGCCGAGAGCTCCCAGTAATTCTTCTGCGTCCAGCGCTCGAAGGGGTGATCGTGGCACTTGTTGCAGTTGAAACGCACGCCGAGGAAGAGCTGCGTCGTGTTCTCCATCGTCGCCTCGGGCGAACGGAGGACCTTGTAGTAGCTCGTCGGCGGGTTCTTGATCGTCGACCCCGTCGAGTTGAGGATCTGATAGACGAAGTCGTTGTACGGCATGTTGCTCGCGATCGCGCCGCTGAGCCAATCGCGCAGAGCGCTCGCGCCCTGGACACCGAGCCACTTCTTGTTGACCTGGAGGAGGTCGGCCCACTTGTTCGTCCAGAATTCGACGAACTCGGACGAGCCGATGAGACGATCGACGAGCTCGGCTCGCTTGATCTTCGAGTCGCGACGGTCGGCAAGGAAGCTCATCACGTCGCGCTTCGCGGGCGGAATGCCGATGAGGTCGAGGTAGATACGACGGATGAACTCGGCGTCCGTGCACGTGCCGCTCGGGAGACTCTTGATCTTCTTGAGCTTCGTGTAGACGTGTTCGTCGATGTAGTTGTAGGTCGGGACTTCCTTCCAGGCCCATCCCGATCGATCGCCCATGACGAAGAGCTGCGTCGCCGCGTAGCGACCTTCATAACGCGCCATGATCGCGGCCTCGCCGCGGCGGAGCGTCGTGACGGTTCCGTCCGTCGCGACTTTCGTGACCTCGGTATTGCTCGTCTCGACGAAGGCCTCGGTCGTGACGTCGCGCGTCGCGCCGTCGGTGTAGGTCGCGATGACGGACATCTTCTGCGTCATGCCGGGAAGCGGTACGACGCGGTTCTTCGGGAAGATCTCGATCTTGTCGACGCGCGGGCTGTCGAGGTCGAGCTCGACTCCGTCGGCGACCCACGCGCGGAACTTCTCATAGTAGGTCTCGCCAGGCTTCGTGAGCACGCCACCGACGTGCGGCACGGCGCCCGAGACCTTCATGAGGAAGAGGCTGCGATCGGGCGCGGCGCGGTTGAAGCGACGGCCCTCGAGGTCGTCGATGAGCGCGCGGTGATCGTAGCTGTAGTCGTTGCCGCGCAGCGAAAGCTTGAAGCCGTTCTTACCGGCTTGCGAGCCGTGGCACGTTCCCTGGTTGCAACCGAGGCGAGACATCACGGGCTGGATGTCCTTGACGAAGCTCGGCTTGAACTCCTGGCCCTGATTCGAGATCGCGAACGGCACGCCGATCGAGATGCCGCCGAAAGCGACCTCGACGGAACCCGCGCCGTCGGTGCGCGCGCTGACGATTCCTTCGGGCGAGACCGCCGCGAGCTTCTCGGGAGCGCTGATCGCCGCGAGACGTGTCACGTCGACGACCTCGCCATTCGCGAGCTCCGCGGTGGCGAGGAGCTGACGGTAGGCGAACTTCTCGGTCAGATCGATCTTCTTCGGGTGGACGTCGAGTCCGACGACCTTCGCCCCCGGAGGAAGGGTCTGACGTGCGACCTCGGCACTCGTCACGATGCTCGAGTGCGAGAGGAGAGCGAAGCTCAGGATAAACGCGATTCTGGAAGTCGATCTCATCGGTCTTACGTTTCTTCTCTTCAGAACCTTACTTTGCCGAAGCCGTCTCAATCGCAGCGCTCAAGGGAACCGGCACGAACTCCTTCGTGATCTTCCCGTTCGCCGCGTCGATGAGGATGACCTTGCCAGCGAAGCCGCCGGCGGCGACCGTCTTGCCATCGGGGCTGATGTTTGCGGAGTAGATCGCGCCCGGGACGTCGACGCTCCAAAGCTGCTTGGCGTCGTCCGTCTGGTAGAGGCGAACCTGGCCCTTGCCGTCCTTGCTGCTTCCCGCGACGACGCGCGAGCCGTCCTTGTTGAAACCGACGGTGAAGACGCGACCATCCATCTTCGCGAAGTTGCGAATCAGGTTGTAGTCGTCGCCGATTTTGCGCGCCTTCTCGCGGTGCATGCGGAAGAGCTTCGGCGTGCCGTCTGCCCCACCGACGAGCAGCTCGTCCTTTCCGGCGCGACGATCGACCGACATGAGGCCGCCCTTGAGCGCGCCCGGCGTGATGCTCGTGATGTTGTCGATGAACTGCTCCGACTTGACAAGCATCAGCTTCATCGAGCGGTCGCGACTGACCGTCACGAGGTGCGACGAGTCGTTCGAGAATACCGTCCCGAGCACCCAGTCATTGTGGGCTCCGTTGAAGAGCACCCGCTTGCCCGAGGTCGAGTCGATCGCACGCACGGTGTTGTCGGCACAACCGAACGCGATGAGCTTGCCGTCGTGTGACCAGCTGCCGCCGTAGAGAGTGTCGTAGGTCGACTGAACGGAAAAGCGCAGCTTGCCCTTCGCGACATCCCAGATCTGCACCTCGCCGAAACGCGCCGGCGAGCCGCCGATGACCGCGAGACGTTTGCCGTCGGGCGAGAACGCCACCGACTGGATCCGCTCGGAGAGACCGACGAGACGCGAGACGATGCCCGAACCGTCCGACTTGACGATCAACGCCTCGTGGTAACCCGAGACCGCGAGGAGGGAGCCGTCGGGCGAGTAGTCGATCGACGTGAGCACGGGCAAGTGCTCGTAGACGGGCGGCTTCTCGGCCGTGAACTGGATCTTGACCGAGTCGGGCGTGTCGTCCTTCGCACCTTGCGCGATCCAATCGGCGATGACCTTCACCTTGTCCGCCGAGAGCGGCGGCAAGTTCTTGGGCATCTCGGGAGCGTCGCCGTCCTGCGGAGTGATCTCGGTGATCAGGTAGCTCTTCTGAGGCTGACCCGGAACGACGATCGGATCGTCGTCCTGACTTCGACCTCCCTTCATCAACGCGGCGAATGTCGTCAGGTCGAACTTGCCGCCGGCCTTCGCGGGCTGGTGACAGCCTTGGCAAGAGTCGACGAGGATCGGGCGGACGTCGTTGTAGAAGCTGACCGCCTTCTTCGTGCCATCCTTCGCCTTTGCATCATCCGCCGTGACCGCCGAACAGGCGAAAACGGCCGATAACACTCCAGCGAGAAACGAGAGATTTCTCGAGCTGTTCATCACGTTGACTGTTTCGTTCTTCGCCGACCCGTCTCGAGCGCCCGTTCCCGAGCGCCCACCGCTTACGCGAAGAGATCGAGAACCGGCTCACCCTTGACCAGCTCACGCGGCTGGTTGAGGTGGTTGTAGACGAGCGTGTCGGGACGGATCCCGACGGCATGGTAGATCGTCGCGAGAAGCTGCGTCGGGTGGACCGGCGAGTGGAGCGGCGCCGAGCCGGTCTTGTCCGACTCGCCATGCACGTGCCCTCGCTTGATCCCGCCACCGGCGACGATCGACGTGAAGCAGTACGGCCAGTGATCGCGGCCGTCCTTGGAGTTTCCGTTGCCCGACGTCGACAGCCCCTTCTTCGGGCTGCGGCCGAACTCACCGACGACGACGACGAGCGTCTCATCGAGAAGTCCGCGATCGTCGAGGTCTTCGATCAGCGACGCGACACCCGGATCGAGCATCGGAGCCGACATCTTCTTCATGCGATCCGGCAGACCCGTGTGGACGTCCCACGAGTGACGGTCGGAGTTCGCGACCTTGGGCCAGTTGACCTCGACGAAGCGCGTGCCGGCTTCGACGAGTCGACGGGCGAGGAGACAGCACTGACCGAAGGTCGTGCGTCCGTAGCGATCGCGGAGCTTCGCGTCCTCGGCGTTGAGATTGAACGCCTCGCGCGCGCGACCCGAGGTCACGAGGTTGAGGGCGGTCTGCTGGTATTCCGTCAGGTCGTACTTGGCGACGGCCTTCTCGAGCTGCGGCATGCCGCCGTTGATGAGCTCGAGGATTTTCGCGCGACGCGTCATGCGCGGCGAGGTCATGTCGGGACGCATGCCGAGGTCGTCGACCTTGATGCGATCCATCTTGTTGTTGTCGAGATCGCCGCCCGACGGGTAGAGGTAGAACGGATCGTAGGCGCGACCGAGGAAGCCGGCCGTTCCGGCCTTGCCGCCGCCGTTACTCTCCTGGAGTGGGCGCGGCATCATGACGAAGGGCAGCATCGGCTCCGTCGGCGGCTTCATCTTGATGATGTTGCTTCCGACGTTGGGGAAGTCCTTCGGCGTGGGCGGCTCGAGCTGACCCGAGGGGCTGACCTTGTCGGCCGTATAGCCCGTGAGCATCTGGTAGATCGCCGCGGTGTGATTGAACAGACCGTTCGGCGTGTAGCTCATCGAGCGGATGAACGTGAACTTGTCCGTCGCCTGAGCGAGGCGCGGCAGGAGCTCGGTCGTCTCCATGCCAGCGACCTTCGACTTCGTCTTCTTGAAGATCGACTGGACGTCCGAGGAGCATCCCTCCTTCGGGTCCCAGAGGTCGAGGTGACTCGGACCCCCTTGGAGGTAGATGAGGATGACGCTCTTCGCTTTTCCCCATCCCGGGCCGTGTCCCCCCTCCGACGAACCGGCACCGAGAGGAGTCTCGGCAGCCGAGGCCTGTTGCATCTGAAGCATGGCGGGCAGCGACAGTCCGAAGACGGCCGAACCACCGACGCGGAGAAGCTCTCGACGCGTCAGTCCACTATCACAGGTCGTACTACCACGATCTCCGGGGATCACGAGCATGATCGATTCCTCCAGCCTGAGCTCGAGTCCAAAAGTCTGATTTCTTCTCCGAACCGCGCATTACGCGAAGCTTCCAGCATAACGAAGCCAAGAGCCCCGAATCAAGAAGCGAAAAGGCTGACAATATGCCGTAAATCTTTGTGGCGGAACGAGAAAACGGGCCTGGGAGGGGGCGGATGTTCCGAGGAGATCAGGACTTGGAGGATGGGGAACGTCAGCTCGAGAGAGGCCGCAGCCGACCGAAATCCACCAAGCAACGCTGAATGGCAGGAAGCGCAACCTCGGTTTTCGCGTCCCCGAGTGTGCGCAAGAACGGTCAAACTCGCCCCGCCCCACCTCTACGGCTCGCCGAATAGCTGCTTCATCCCGAACAGACTCGAGTGTATTCAGTCGAGAGGGTCCCAGCCCTCGAGCTCCAGGTCGACGCGACGTTCAACCTGATGATCGCGGGAGGTTGCGCCGGCACGACAGACGTACACGTGCGCCGCAACGGCTCGACGCTCGGAAGCTTCACGCTCGCTGCTTCGAAAACGCGCGTCGTAAGATCGGAGGAACGAGGTATCGCAGCGACGCCATCTTCACCGGAGCGAATGCGTGCGATGTGGTATCGACTGTTCTTCGTCGTCTTCTCGATCGTTGTCATCCTCTCGATCTCGACAGCGCGTCGAGCCAACGCGCAGATCGAGTCCTACCAAGTCGAAGGGTGCGACTGACGCGAACCGCCGCTACCATGGCTGCTTCGGTTTGACGGAACGACTCCCGGAGACTCCATGGCCTGCCACGGTCGCGCCGCACCAGGTTCGCGCCTCGGTGCACTGATTTCTTGTTTCTTCATCGCCTGGATCTCGGAATTCGCGACTCCTTGCCTCGCCGACGTCGAGATCTACATCGAACGCGGCAGCGTCTGGCGCTACCACCGTGGCACGACGAATCCGAGCCCCGCGTCGCGTGACGCGTGGACCGAAAACGACTTCTCCGACAACTCGTGGGCGGCGGGCTCCGCGCCCATCGGCTACGGCGACGGCCCCTTCGGTGTCGACCTCTCGAATCAGAATCCCGAGATGGAAGACAACTACACGACGGTCTGTCTTCGCACCTCGTTCTCGCTCGACGCGCCCGCCTCCGTCTCCGAGCTCCAAGCGATCGTCGACTACGACGACGGCTTCGCGATGTGGATCAACGGCAACGAGGTCGCACGCGTCAATGTCAGCTCAAATGCAGGCTGGGACGACACGGCCTCGGGATCGCACGAGTCCGGCAGCTACGAAACCTTCGACCTCGACGTGCTCGACGCGTCTCTCCGCGCCGGTGAAAACGTCGTCGCCGTGCAACTCTTCAATCGATCGCTCGGCTCGAGCGATGCCAAGATCGACGTCGAGCTCCTCAATCCGTCCGCGCCCGACCGCACCGCCCCGAGAATCGCACGTATCGGACCGGCCGCGGGGACGACCGTGCGCGCACTATCGCAGATCGAGATCGAGTTCGACGAGGACGTGCGCGGTGTCGACGCTGCCGACCTCGAGATCGACGGCTCACCCGCGACGTCGATGACGGGATCCGGGGCTGGTCCCTACGTGTTTTCGTTTCCCGCGATCGAGATCGGTGACGTCGACATCGCCTGGCGCGAGAGTCACGGAATCGAGGACCTCTCCTCGCCGGCGAACGAGTTCGTCAGAAACTCTTGGTCCTACACCGTCGACCCCGACGCTCCGCTCGCCCGCTTGCGCATCACCGAAATCCTCGCGTCGAACCTCTCGGGACTCCGCGACGAGGACGGCGATCGCTCCGACTGGATCGAGGTGACGAACGAAGGCGCCGAGACGGTCTCGCTCGAAGGCTACTCGCTCACCGACGACCTCGAGAACCCCTCACGCTGGATCTTTCCACGCGTTTCTCTCGGGCCGGGTGCGCGGCTCGTCGTCTTCGCGTCGGGCAAGGACCGGCGACCGACGAATGGTGACGAGCTTCACACCGATTTCAAGCTCGCCGAAGAACGCGAATCCGTCGCCGTCTTCTCCGACGCGGTTCCGCGAGAGCTGCTCTCGTTCATCGACGACTACCCGCCCCAGAGGGCCGACGTGTCTTTCGGTGTCGATGCGACAGGCGAGCTGCGCTACTTTTCCCCACCGACACCGGGCAGCTCGAATGACACCTCCGAGCAGCTCCTCGGACTGCTCCCTCCACCGCGGGCGAGCGAGCCGCGCGGCTTCTACGAATCGGCGATCTCCGTGGAGCTCCTCGCTTCCGACGCGGAGGCGACCATCTGGTACACGCTCGACGGACGCGAGCCCGGTCCTGGCACGGGGCAACGCTACACGTCCCCGATCGAGGTCGACGGCACCGACGCGCGCGCCGTCGTCACGCTGCGCGCGTCAGTGCATCGCGCTGGTTTCGTCTCGTCGAGCACACGCACGTGGACGTACCTCTTCCTTGATCACGTCCTCAGGCAACCGAACGACCCCACGGGCTTCTCGCGATCCTGGGGAGCCGCCCCCGGCGTCGACTACGGCATGGATCCGCGCATCGCAGACAGCGACACGTACCGCGAGGCGATTCGCAGCACCCTCGCCGACCTGCCGACCCTCTCGATCGTCATGGACGAGGACGACATGTTCGGCTCGTCCGGGATCTACTCGAATCCGACACGTGAAGGCGTGGCCTGGGAGAGAGCCGCATCGGTCGAGCTGATCTATCCCGACGGTCGCGACGGGTTCGATGTCCGCTGCGGCATCCGCGTTCAGGGAGGAGCGAGCCGCCAACCGATCCACTCGCCGAAACACTCTCTAAGATTGCTCTTCAAGGGCGCCTACGGACCGACCAAGCTCCGCTTCCCGCTCTTCGAGACGAGCGACGTCGACACCTTCGACACGGTCATCCTGCGCGCGAACTTCAACAACTCGTGGATCAGCCGACGCGTCGGACAACGCGCACGCGGACAGCTCCATCGCGATCAATGGTTCCGAGACAAGCAAGCGGAGATGAGCGGGACCTCGTCGCACGGCGACTTCGTACACGTCTACATCAACGGCCTCTACTGGGGCGTCTACAACCCGAGTGAGCGTCCGAGCGGCGCGTTCGGCGCGGAGCACTACGGCGGCGAGAAGGAAGAGTGGGACTCGCTCAATTCCGGCGTCGTCGTCGACGGAGGCAACCGTGCGTGGTCGACGATGTTCTCCCTCGCGCGATCGGGCCTCTCCTCCGCGGCGCAACTCGCGGCCATCGGCGAATACCTCGATCTCGAGCATTTCGCCGACTACATGCTGCTCAACTGCTACGGCGGCAACACCGACTGGCCCGGTCACAACTGGTACGCCGTTCGTCGTAGACGCGAAGGCGACGGCTTCAAGTTCATTTCTTGGGACGCCGAGAGGTCCCTCGAGAACATCGGAGAGAATCGCATCGGCGTCAACGGCTCGAACAACCCGGCCGAGCTCTGGCAAGCCTTGCGGCAGAATCCGGAGTTCCGTCAGATCGTCGCCGATCGAGCGCACAAGCACTTCTTCGGCGCCGGCGCGCTGACGATCGCGTCTGCCTTCGGGAGATACGACACTCGCGCGAGAGAGCTGTTCGACGCGGTCGCGGCCGAATCCGCGCGATGGGGCGACTACCGTGAGACCGTCCACCGGTACCTCGAGCCGCCGTACCTCCTCTACACCCGAGACGAGCACTGGACCGCCGAGTACCTTCGCCTCTCAGGCGAGTACTTTCCTGTGCGTACCGATCGTTTCCTCGACCAGCTTCGCAACGCGAGTCTCTATCCGAGGGTCGACGCGCCGAACTTCTCGAGACCTCGTGGGCGCGTTGTCACCGGCTCTCGTGTCGCTCTCTCGGCAACCTCACCGGACGTGACGATCCTCTTCACGACCGACGGAAGCGATCCGCGAGTTCGCGGCTCGGGCGCCGTCTCCGCAGCGGCGCGGGTCTACGAAGGGCCGTTCACGATCAGCTCGTTCATACACATCCGGGCTCGCGCGCGTGACGGTGTCGCCTGGAGCGCTCTCGCAGAAGCTTCGCTCTACACGCCTCCTGACGACTCCGCGATCGCCTTCAGCGAGCTCTTCTACAACCCGTCGAGCTCCGTGGGCGCGGAGTTCGTCGAGATCACGAATCTCGGAACAGAGACCATCTCGCTCGAGGGCGTCGCGTTCGACGCGGGCGCTCAGTTCCGCTTCGACGAGAACGATTCGCTCGCGCCCGGCGAGCACCTGGTGATCGTCGGCGACCGCGTCGAGTTCGCACGCCGCTATCCCGAAGTTCCGTCGTCGTCGATCGCCGGGGAGTTCTCGGGATCGCTAGACAACGCGGGAGAGACGCTCCGGCTCGTTCGTCGGTTCGGCGACTCGACAACCACGGTTTCCTCCCTCGAGTATGACGACGACGGATTCTGGGAGCTCACTCCCGACGGATTCGGCTTCTCACTCGTTCTTCGAGAAGCATCGGCCGACCCGAGCTCGATCGATCTCGACGATCCGCGCGCCTGGCGAGCGAGCGCGATGACGGGCGGGTCTCCAGGTCGACGCGATCCCGACGTCTCGCGCGGAGGCGTTCGCGTCCACGAGATCTTCGCGAACGCGACTGATTCCTCCGAACGATTCGTCGAGCTCCACAACGAAACGGACTCCGAGATCGATGTCGGCGCGTGGCTGCTCGCGAGTGTCGAAGGAGGTCTCTCCGACCTCGGCGTCGTCGTGCTGCCCGCCGGCAGCGTCATCTCCGCTCGGGGATTCCTCGCCTTCTCGGCCGATGAGCTCGAGTCGAGATCCGCTCAATTCTCGCTCGACCCGAGAGGCGGTCGTGTCGTCCTCGTCGAGATCGACGCGAGCGGCGACCTCACGGGGTACATCGTCGGGGCCGACTACGGCGCAGCGGACGATCCGACGTCCTACGGTGTCCACGAAACGCTACGCGGCCTCGACTTCACCGCGCTTGCGCGCGAGACACCGAACGCGACGAACGCTACGCCGCGCGTCCCGGACGTCACTCTCAACGAGGTGCACTACCATCCGCTCGACGAGGGCGGCGGAACGGAGTTCATCGAGCTCCTCAACACGACGGACGCCACGATCGACCTCTCGGGCTGGACGCTCTCGGGCGTCTCGGACTTCTTCGAGGACCGCGCCTGGCGCTTCCCGTCCGGTACCACGATCGACGCGGGCGACTTCGCGCTCGTCGTTCCGATCGACCCCGAGGAGTTTCGAGCCCGACACGACGTCGACGAGCTCGTACCGATCCTCGGCCCCTTCGGCGGCGCGCTCGACAACGGCGGCGAGCGATTGCGCCTCCGTCGTCCGCTCCGCCAAGACGAGACGACGCGCGAGACGATCGACGAAGTCCGCTTCAACGATCGCGCGCCGTGGCCCGAAGAGGCCGATGGCACGGGACCGAGTCTCGAGAGAATCCACGCGTCGAGCTACGGTCGCGACCCGGAGAGCTGGGCCGCGTCGCTCGAAGACGGCGGCACTCCCGGACGAACGAACTCGACGGCGATCGAAGACGGCGGCCTGCAGCGTCCCGGTGACCTCAATCAAGACCTCGTTCTCGATCTCACCGACGGCATCGGCATCCTCGGTCACCTCTTCGGTGGACTCGCGGTCGAGTATCCTTGCGACGACGGATCACCCGACGGCGCGTCGAACATCGCTCTTCTCGACTCGAACGGCAACGGCGGTGTCGAGCTCGCCGACGCGATCCACCTCTTCCAGTACCTCTTTCAAGGCGGACCGGCGCACGCGCTCGGAATCGAGTGCGTGAGGCTCGAGAACTGTCCGGATGCTTGCCCGTAGGGCGTGAAACTACCGGCGCGATGAAGGAACGCGCACGATCCGCGGCGACCAGCTCGGATCGATCGTGTGGAGCGAGACGACGTAGCGCGACGTGCCCGACTCGAGCACGCGTTCGATCTGCGCACGCAGCTCCTCATCGCTGACGTCCCATCCTTGGAGCACGGCCACGAGCGATGACGGCGCGGCGAACGCGCGCTCTCGCTTCGGCGGAAGGCTCTGGAAAGTGCCAAGCGCCCACGAGATCCACGCGGCCTCGCGTTCGTAGACAGGCAGATCGCGGCCGAGCACCTTGTACGTCGCGAGGACGCCGAGCCGACCGCCGAGCTCGACGACCGGTGCGAGCTGTTCGGCGTACTCGCGCCAACACGCGCCGCGATAGCATCCGACGCCGGCGCAGGCTCCGTCCTTCGCACCATCGTGCTCTTCACACTCGGTCGCCCAGACGGGGATAACCTCCCGCCCCTCGTGACGCTCGCGGATCTCGCGAACGAATCTTGCCGCGGCATCCGGGCCGAGACGTGTCGCGGTTCGCTTCGGGCCGTAATCGGTCGTCCAGCGACAGAGCGCGTGGCCGCAGCCGCACGCCGACGGAGCCCCCTGAAGATCGTTGAGGAAGATCCCTTTCGATCGCGGCAGCTCCGCGAGCAATCCGTCGATACGAATAAGCTGCGCGTCGAAGACCTCACGGTAAAGGATCGGCGTCCACGGGTAGACCTTGACGACCTCGTCTGGCGCCGGCTCCGGAACGGAAGGAAAGAGCCTTCGCCATTCCGGATGACCTTGCACACTCGCCATCCACCCGGGGTTTGCGTCGGCGAGTTCGGGAGAACGTGCGACCTCGATCCAGTAGTAGAGATCGAATCCGCCATCGAGGAGGGTCCGCGCGGTAGAGATCTCGGCGTCGAGGTCTCCTCCCCCCACCGCAAGGACGATCGCATCGAAGTTCGCCCGACGAGCACAGGCGAGATTTTCGGCTGAGGCGCAACTCGTGTTCACGAGGAGCGCTCGCCACTCGCCAGGCCGCTTCTCGCCGAAGTTCGCGAGCGTCGAGGACGATCGACAGCCGAGAGTTCCGACAGAGAAGAGAACGAAAGAGATCGCGATCAGGTCGCGTTCAACGCGTTTTCTCATCAGCCGCCTTCTTCTGGCTCGCTTTCCACACCTCGGTCTTCGGATTCTCCGACGCCCACGCGTACCAACGACACTGTACGCTCGGAAGCCAGCGGAGCTCCTTTCCCTTGAGCGGTCCGTCGACACCGCGGCCGGCGAGCGTCCAGCGTGTGCCGGTCTCCCGATCCTTGAACGGCGCCGTCTCCGGTGAAATCTTGTCGGGGAAGAACGTCAGCTCGCGATCACCGACTTTCGCCTCGAACGCGATCGCGCTCTTCGTCGGGCCGTACCAGAAGACGGCGAAGGACTTGCTGCCGATTCGATCGACGTAGACGTGGCGCTCGCCGAGCCCGTCGAGCGGAAAGGCCTTTCGTACATTGCCAACCTCGACCCCGAGCACGCCCGCGAACTCTCCGAGTCGCGGATCGACTCTCCCCATCGTCTGGCGTGCCTCGGCGCTGAACTTAGTCGGCAGGTCTCGAACGGGGTAACGCTTGCCGTCGAAGAGATCGTAGGCGGTCGACTCGGGGTGGAGCATCAGCCAATGACTCCACGTCGTCAGAAAGTTCGGAATGCGCTCGAGTCGCTTTCCTTTCTGTGGCCCTTCGAGCACGAGGCCCGAGAGTGCCGACCAGAGCGTTCCGTCCTTTCCGCGAACGACCATCACGCCACCGCGCCAACCTTCGAAGCGGTAGCCGTAGTCCTTGCGATACGCGGTGACGTAGTCGCCGTCGGGGTCGTAGAAGAAGAGGCCGTAGGTGTCGTTGATCACTCGCGGAGCGGAAAGGAAGTGCCGCAGCGGAGCCGCGCCACCGTTGTGGGCTGCGCGGATCCAGGCGATGACGCGATCGTCCTCTCGCACGAAACGCTTGCGGTGCTGCGTCGAGCAGTAGGAGCACGGAGGCTCCGTCAGCGGCTTGAAGAGCTCCGGGCGGAGGATCTGCTTCTTCTTCGCTGACTGTCCCGCAGCGTCGTCAGCTCGCGAGGATGTGCTCACGAAGAGGACGCACACGAACGCGATTCGCCAGAGCTTCAGCATGGCGGGGCAATCCTGTTCTTCTGATCAGATCGAGCTCAGGTACTTCAGCAGCTCGATGATCTCGCGCTTCGAGAGCGCATCGAGAAGTCCTTCGGGCATGACGGATTCGTTCTTCTTCTCACGAGAGATGATGCTCGCGCGCGGCACCACGATGCGATCGTCGGGAGTCCGAATCGTCACGCTCTCCGCAGTCTCCTCCTGGACGACTCCCGAGATCACCGTCCCCGTGTTCGTCACGATGAGCATCATCTGAAAGTCCTCACCGACGACCGCGTTCGGATCGACGACGCTCTCGAGGAAGTACTCCGCCCCGTTCTTTCCCGCGCCGCGAAGATCCGGCCCGAGGTTTCCGACCTTCGTCTTCGACTCGTGGCACGAGGCGCAATTCTTGTCGAAGACCACTCGACCCGCGCCGGCGCTGTAGGCCCAAAGCGGTGCTTCGCGATACGTCTTCAGGTGGCGAGCGATGAGCTCTTGGCGATCTTTCGACGTCTCGCGTGCCTCGCCCCAGACCTTCGCCAGCAGCTCGTTGACGCGCTTGTCGCCCAGGTTTCGCAGCTGACGAACCGAAAGCGAATTGAGCATGCGCTTGTCCGCGTTACCGCTCGCCATCGCCTCGAGAAGCGGCACGGCGTAGGACGCACGCGAGCTCAGGGTGCCGACGACGCGACGCTGCTCCGGGATCGAGAACTTGCCCATCCGCTCGAGCAGGACCTTCGGCGTCCTCGCGTGATCGAAACGGCCGAGGACGCCGATCGCGTCGAATCGAAAGGAGCTCTCGTCGACGAGCATCTGGAAGACCTCGACGGATTCAGCATCCGAAACGCGCACGAGCGCGTCGAACGCCGCGCGACGCTCGTTCTTGGGCGCAGACGCATCAGCGAGCGTGCGACGCAGCTCAGCGAGCACCGGAGCGTCGGAAAAAAGCGCGCCGAGCGCTTCGGCTTGCGACCGCAGTCCGCTGTTCGTGCTGCGATAGAGAGTATCGGCAACTCGACGCCACGACTTCGGCGGAGCGCGGAGAGGTGCTCCCGCGCGCGCGAACTGAAGCGCTCGAAGGAGGCGGTGCCGGTGATCCTCACCACGTCGACCGAGAAGCGCGACGACACGTTCGAGCCCTCGCTCGGTCTTCGACGCGTACCACCAGATCCACTCCTCGAGCGGTCGCCCCTTCGACGAGTCGGCGAGCTTCAGCGCTCGATCGAGACCCACCTCGACGTGCGGCGCGATGCCGCACCAGATCATTCGTGGCAGGTTCGTGTCTCGATCGTCACCTTCGTGCTTCACGAGCTCTTCGGCGATCTTCCACGCCCGCTCGGCACGGAAACGTGGAATCGCAGACGCGAGAGCGAGGCGCACGACCGGTGAAGGATCGGTCCGCGCGAGCTCGACGAGCTTCTCGGCAGGCGCTCGTTCCTCGTCGTCATCCGTCGCGAGTCGAATAGCCCAGGCGCGAACATGTTCGTGCGAACTCGCAAGCAGCTTTTCGATATCGAGAGAAGACAGATGGCCGATCACGTCGAGCGTCCAGACTGCTCGCAGGACTTTCGTAGCGTCTTCGCTACCGAGCAGCCCCTCGAGAGCGCGAAGCGCATCCTTTTCGATCGCCCGTGCCGAGCTTCGCTCGTGGAGCAGACGACGGGCCGTTCGCGAGTACCACGCGTTCTCGTGCTCGTGCAGCTGCGCGAGGACGAGGTCCGAACTCTTCGACAGGTCGACGGATCGCGGCCGAAACGTCTCCGTGTAGCTCACGCGATAGATGCGTCCGTTCGAGCGATCCCAACGCTCCATGTGCGGACTGTGGCAGTGCTGGCGATCGTACCAGTCGATGATGAAGACCGCGCCGTCCGGTCCGTAGTCGAGGTCGACGGCGATGTAGCGATCGTCTTGGACGTAGAGGAAGTCCTTCCCCGCGTGCACCGTGTCGAAGCCCGAGCCGAGCGACTTGTTCGACTGACGATTGATGCGGTGACCGTGAAGATTGTGCGTGTAGAGGTCGCCACGGTACTCCTTCGGCCAGTTGTCGCCGAGGTAGATCATCGTTCCGACGTGCGAATGTCCGCCGTACTTCGCGCGACTGCCCGGCTTGCCCGCGCCCCCCTCACCATGCCCGTATCGCGCCGAGGCCCGCAGAAAGTTGAGGAAGTGTGGCGCGTCCGCCGCGTGCTCGCCCGAAACGAAGGGCGCGTGACGCGCGTTCGCCTGATTCCAATAGTGACCGTTCCGCACGACGTGCGTCGTCGGTCCGCCGCCGAAGAAGCTGCGACAGTGCGTCATGAAGAACTCGCCGCGCTCGTCGAAATCGAGTCCCCACTGATTGCTTCCGCCGTGCGCAAAGACCTCGAAGGTCTTGCGGATCGGATGGAATCGCCAGACACCCGCGTAGAGGAGCTCTCGATTCTCGGGCTTCGCACCCGGAGGACCGATGAGCGATCGATTGAAGACGCCTTGATTGCCGTAGAGCCAGCCGTCGGGCCCCCAGACGAAGTTGTTGAGCGTCTCGTGCGTGTCTTGGAAGCCCCAGCCATCGAGGACGACCGTGGGGTTCGCATCGGGAACGTCGTCGCGGTTCGCGTCGGGAATGAAGAGCAGCTCCGGTGCCGCGCCGACCCAGACGCCGCCGTAGCCGATCTCGAGACCGCTGACGAGGTCGAGTCCCTGCGCGAAGACGTTCTTCGTCTCGAAGGTGCCGTCACCGTCGGTGTCCTCGAAGATCGAGATACGATCCAATCCGGCACCGGGAGCTCGCTTCTGCGGGTAGCTCATCGCCTCGGCGACCCAGAGACGTCCCCGCTCGTCGATCGTAAACGCGATCGGCTGGAGGACCCTCGGCTCCTCGGCGATGAGGTCCGCGCGAAATCCCTCCGGCAGATAGAAGCTCGAGACGGTTCGCTCTCCCGGGGTCTGTTCACGCCCTTCGGGTGCAGGCGCCGGATTCGCCTCGAGATGCGTGAGAAGCGAATTGTCGCGAATCGCCGCCGGCAAGCTCGCCGCGCGAAGCTCGGGCGTCAGCGTCTCGTGGAAGCGGAAGTCGTCGTAGTTGACGTGTCCCCAAGGTCCCGAGGTCTCGTCGATGACGCGCACGGCAATGTTCTTGCCGAGGTATCCACGCAGGTCGACGACCGAGACGAACATGTTCTCGAGCTGCTGACCCGACGCCGAATGAATCACACGACGGGAGTCGGCCTCGATGATGTCGACACGCGCCTCGCGGTCCGGTCCACCACCCACGAGGTAGCTGCCGTAAGGGTGCGTCACCTCGAACGGCTCCGACTCGAGCGCGCCTTGCGGTGCGTCCAGGAAGATCTCGTATCCGCCGACCCAATACTTCCCGACGTGACGGCTCGCTTGACCGGGACGACGCGGTGTGACAGTGTCGCCCTCGATAGGTTGACGATCCCACGCTGTGCCGCTCGCCTTCCAACCTTCGAGCGTCCCGAGCTCGAAGCCGAGGTTGAGCGTCTTGCCGTCCTTGTCCTTCGGCTCGATGCCTGCGCGCTTTCGTGCCGACGGAGCGGGCGGCGGCTTCGGCGGCTCCGTTTTTCCGAGACGCTTCAGGACGATCTTGCGAAACTCGATCTTCGCCGGGCCTGGTCCCGAGTGCAGCTGAATCGCGAGCTTGCCGGAAAAGTCGAGCTGACCGACCTGCTCGTCGGTGAGATCACTCGCGAGCTGCCCGTTGACGAACGTCTCGATCTTCGGGCCGACCGCACGAATCCGGTATCGATTCCACTCGTTCTTGCGAGCGAGAGCTTTGTATTCGCCGGCGTATTTGAACTTCTCGACGCTGCGCTTTCCGTCCACGGCGATCCGCACGCGCGTACCGCGCTCCGAGATCAAGGCTCGACCGTGCTCGTCGTAGATACGCCCGAGCCAGACAGCCCCGTCGTCGATGTCCGCCTGATAGCCTGCGGCGTCACCGTTCGGCAACATCTGCGAACGAAACTGCACTCCCGAGTTCGCGCTCGGATGTCCCGAGATCCGATACTCGAGCGAAAGCTCGAAGTCGTGGAGCTCCCCCTCCCAGAAGAGGAAGAGGTTGCGGCGCAGCTGCTCACCCTTCGGAATCTCACCGACGATCGCCCCGCCCTCGATGCGAAAGTGCGAGTCGGTGTGACGCCAGCCCTCGAAGCTCTTGCCGTTGAAGAGGCTCTCGGGCTCAGCTTGCGCGAGGAGGACGGGTGCGGCGAAGAGCGCCACGAAGAGGGTCTGTTTCGAGTACCGCATGGATCGGTCGTGGGAGAAAGCGAGAACGCGCCGTGATTGTCCGGCCACGGATACGGACCATCAACCGGCTATCCGTCGACGCGAATTCTTTCCCGACCCGATCATTCGTCGAAGCTCGACTCTCAGAGCACCGGCAGGAGCGCTCCCCCGATCGTCTTGAAGAGCGCCGTGAAGATGGCCTTGTCGCCCAAGAGCCCCAGGAGCGGGAAGCTCCCCGCGTCCCGCCAGTTCTCGTAGAAGTCGGGGTGACCGGGCGGCACGGGCTTTGCGCCTTCGAGCAAATCGAAAGAAGTCGCGTAGCGAACGGGCCAAAAATCGACGGGCAGGTTTTCCGAGAACTCGTGGATCACCTTGTTGATCGTGTCGATTCCGGGAATCAGCTGGCGCTTTCCGATCAGGTAGCTGTTTCGCGGTGACATGTCGCGCTCGATGTCCTCGCTCACGATCGCCGCGAACTTCGGGTCCTTGACGACGATACCGACCTCGGTGTTGAGGTTGCCGGATCGCGGATCGAAGTTGTACGAGCCGATGACCGCGATCTCGTCGTCGATCACGAACGACTTCTGGTGGAGGCACAG
>CAYZGY010000027.1:0-3060 GCA_964478085.1 uncultured Planctomycetia bacterium | reverse complement strand
AAGGTTCCGACGATCGACTGGCCTTCCCTCGAGTCCCGGATCGATCGTGAACTTGTCGGCCGGGTCGCGCTTCGCCTCCTCCGGAGTCGGCTTGCGCTCGAGGAGTGGCTCGTAACGCATCATGCTCGCGATGTCCTGCGGAAGCGGCTTGAACTCGTGAATCTCGAGGCCGAACTCCTCGAGATACACGCGCTTCTGCTTGTAGGACGCGCCGTACGTCGGCCAACTGTCCGTCGCCGCGAGGCAATTCGTCGAGACAGCGAACCGCCCCTCGGGTCGAGTCTCGCGATAGGCCCTGAAGACTCGAATCGCGCGATCGCTCATCGTCAGGTAAGGCGACTGGATCAGAATCGACCTCTCCGCCGAGAGCATGTATCCGATGAGCGCCTCGGTGATCTGGCCGCCGGCCGTCATCGTGCCGGAATCGTTCTTTCCCGGTCGATCGACGATGAAGTCGACCTCTTCCACAGCGAGGAGCGAATCGACGAAGGTCTTCCGAATCCAGTCGCGGTCCCGTACGCGCGTCTCGAGATCGTCGAAGAGACCGTTGAACCAGAACTCCGTTCCCGTGCGAAACGAGGGAATGCCACCGCTTTCGATGCGCTTCTTGACGTCGCGAAGTCGGCGCGCCGGAACACTCCACGCCGACTCCACGAACTCGTCGAAAGACTCGCGCAGCCTCTTCGCGACGGGCCCGACAGCGAGGATGTCCCGATCCTTGAAGTTGAGACCGAGCACACGGTCGAAGTACTCGTTGGCGATGTTGCGCCCGCCCGAGATCGCGATGCGATCATCGACCACCATCAGCTTGTTGTGCATCCGCATGTTCACTTTCGTGAACTCGGTCACGAGCTTGACAAGCGTGCGAATCGTGCCTGGAGCGAGGCGCTTCGCGTTCGGATTGTAGATTTCGATCTCGAGCTTCGGATCGAGCGTCGCGAGAAACGAGAGCACGCCGACGTCCTGGTCGGAGAACATCTGATCGACGATGAGCCGCACGTGAACACCGCGCTGCTTCACCGCCTTGATGAGCTCCCACGTGATCAGGCGGCCGCACTCATCGTTCGTCCAGATGAACGCCTGAATCTCGATCGATTTGCGCGCGCTGCGAATCAAATTGACGCGGAGAGCGAGCGACTCGTCACCGTGACTGAGCATCAGCACGCGATGCTTCCCGTCGGCCTCGACTTTCGCCGAGACTTCGTTCCAGATTTTTGGCGTGCCGGGCGTCTCGTGCGTCTCCCACGTCATGTCAAGGATCTGCGGCTCGATGACCGGCACGAGTGGTCGCGAGCCTCCACAACCGACGCACGACAGGCATGCGACGCTCAGAACGCCAAGGGCACCAATGAAGAGCGCCGCGCCGTCGACCCACACCGCGCCCAATGCCCGGGTGCTGTCGACGGCCGACCTCCCCCATCGAACCCGAGCGGCGTGTCGCCCCGACTTGACGTCATCTCGATGCCCGTCCATCAATGACACCGGAATCTCCATCAGCGTCCGGCTCATGCCTTCTCAGCCCGTTGAAAAAGTCGATTCGGCGTCCGAGCGGCCGATTCGCTCGAAGCACTTTATCAAGGGACTGTTATGGAACCATTCCCTGACCGTCTGCGAGCTCACTCGCGCTTCTTGCGGTCCTTCTGTGTGATCACGACGACCTCGGCGATCTTCGCCAAGTCGTCCTTCACGGCCTTCGCCTCACCGACGACGACGATCGCGAGTTCGGATGGCTTGACGTGCCGCTTCGCGACCGCCGCGACGCCCTCCGACTTCGAGTTCGCGACGTACTCAAGATATCGCGCGAAGTGATTTTCTTCGAGAGACTCCGAACGGATCGTCCAAAGATCGTTGAGGACGGCCTGCGGGGTTTCCCTCCGACGGGCGAAGCTGCCGGTGAGGAAGTTGCACGCGCCGCCCATTTCCTCGCTGCTCGGGGGCTCGGACAGGAGGCGATCGATCTCACCGAGGATGACCTTGACCGACTCGGCCGCCAACGGAAGCCACCCGAGATGCCGTAGGTCAGACCCTTCTCCACTCGTAGCGTCGAGTTGAGTCGTGCGCCGAACGAGCCGCCGAAGACCTGATTGAGGACCGTCGAGTCGGCGTATTCGGACGAGCTCCGACGAATCCCCGTGAGGTGACCGACCCGGATCTGGCTCTGGTGCGCGCCGGGAAGGTCGACGAGGTAGATCTTCGTCTTCTCGGGCTTCGGAAACTCGGGCAGCTCGACATTCGGAGCGTCGCCATCGGGGGCTTTCCACTCGCCGAAGGCCTTCGCGATGCGATCGCGCGCGTGCTTCGTGTCGACATCACCGGCGACGTAGATCACCATGCGATCAGGGCGCGCGTACTTCACCCACCACGCGCTGAGATCGTCGCTGGTCAATCGCTTCATGTCGGCGGCGGTACCGTCGTCGGGTCGTGCGTAGGGATGCGCACCGTAGACGACGCGATCGAACTCGGCGCTGGCGATATACGATGGGTCCTTCTACTGGACTCGCTTACCCGTCAGCGCGGCACCGACGAACGTCTTGAGCTCGTCCGAAGGAAAGGTCGGCTCGCGCAGCACCTCGGCGAGGTTGTCGATCGCGCGATCGAACTCGCCGGCGAGGGCGCTCACCTGAACGCTCGAGGAGTCGTGATCCGCCGACCCTCCGACGTCGATCGCGTAAGTCTCGAGATCGTCCGCGATCTGTGCGGCCGAACGCTTCTTCGTCCCCTTCGTCACCATCGCGCAAGCCATCGCAGCCGTGCCCGGACGATCCCTCGGGTCGGTCGCGGCGCCGTACGGCAGAGCGGCGAAAATCGACACGAGAGGGACCTCCGAGTCGGGCACGACGACGATCTCGAGGCCGTTGTCGAGCCGAAAGGACTCCGAAGGAAGCTTCGGAATCGTGCGCAGCGCGGTGGCGACCGGAGGCGCAGACGGCAAACCATCGGGACGCTTCGCCGTGCTCTTCGGTCCCCTCGCTTCAACCCGACCCCCGGACACGTAGACGGGAGCAGACTCGGCGCCCCCATCGCACTCGCCCATCTTCTAGCCGCCCGCCCCCACCAACT
>CAYZGY010000026.1:0-22757 GCA_964478085.1 uncultured Planctomycetia bacterium | reverse complement strand
TCGGCCTCGCTTCACGCCCGCTTCGAATCCTCAGGATCCCGTTTGCGATCCCGTTGGACGCCTGGGCGATCTCACGTTCCGTGTCGTCGAAAGTCGAGCGACTTCTTCGCTTTGGAATGAGCTGATCGAGCGGCTACCACGATCTCGGGTGCAAGGCGCTGCCTGGCGTGCAACTGCGCTATCTCGTCTACAGCGAATCTCGCCTCCTGGCGGCCATGGGCTTCGGAGCTTCGGCGTGGAAAGTTGCTCCGCGCGATTACTTCATCGGCTGGAGTCCCGAGGCACGCTCCCACAATCTCCAGCTCGTCGTAAACAACGCTCGCTTCTTGATCCTGCCGTGGGTGACGTCCAGAAATCTCGCCTCCCGAATACTTTCTACCGTGGCGAAGCGCCTGCCTGCGGACTGGGAGAAGTGTTACGGATATGAACCTGTACTCCTGGAGACTTTCGTAGACCGAGACCGCTTTCGCGGCACTTGCTATCGAGCTGCGAACTGGGTTTACGTCGGCGATACGCAGGGACGGGGAAAGCTCGATCGCAAGCATCAGCACGCGCTCCCGGTAAAGGCTGTCTTCCTCATACCCTCTGCGCCGAGACGCTTGCCGATTGCCTTGCTCGACGCCTGCCTCGTCCTGAAGAGAGCGCGAGAGCGTCGCTGACGCTTCATCAGCAACCAAGAGAAGAAGAGAAGAAGAGAAGGTTAATTCAAGGCTGCCGCACTCGAGCCCCTGGATTCGTTCTTGTAACAGAACTCGTCGGAATGGGATGATGACTCGCTTGATGGCAACGGAGCTCTCGCCCCTGCCTCGCCTCAAGTCCTGAATACTGAACCCGATGAGGAGGATTTCATGAGCTTTCGATCGACCGCATTCTTGCTGACTTTGGCGCTTTGCACGGGGCCGGCGCTCGCCCTCGAGCCAGCCCCCGCGAAGATCAAGACCTTGATCATCGACGGTCAGAACAACCACGGTCACTGGCCGAAAACGACGGTCATGATGAAGCAGTACCTCGAGGACACGGGGCTCTTCACCGTCGACATCGAGCGTACCGCCTTCACATGGCAGGGCGCGAAGCTCATCGAGCAGTACCCGATCGGCAAGAAGACGACGGCCGAGAAGAAGCCCAAGGCCGACCCGAACTTCAAGCCGGACTTCTCGAAGTATCAGGTCGTCATCACGAACTTCGGATGGGGCGCCGCGCATTGGCCGCAGGAGACGAAGGACTCGTTTCTCGAGTTCATCAAGGGAGGCGGCGGACTGGTCGTCGTCCACGCGGCGAACAACTCGTTCGGCGATTGGCCGGAGTACAACAAGATCATCGGTCTCGGTGGCTGGGGCGGACGAAACGAGAAGCACGGCCCGTACGTCTACTACAACGACAAAGGCGAAGAGGTTCGAGACAACTCGCCGGGTCGCGGAGGATCGCACGGGCCGCAGTGGGAGTTCACGATCACGCTACGCGACAAAGAGCATCCGATCACGAAAGGCATGCCTCTCAAGTGGAAGCACGGTCGTGACGAGCTCTACGATCGTCTGCGTGGTCCCGCGGAGAACATGAAGATTCTCGCGACGACCTACGCTCCGAAGAGCAAGCGTGGTACCGACCGCCACGAGCCCATGCTGATGACGATCTCCTACGGTAAGGGACGAATCTTCCACACGCCGATGGGACACGCCGACTACTCGCTGGAGTGCGTCGGATTCATCGTCTCACTCCAGCGTGGCACGGAGTGGGCGGCCACGGGAAAGGTCACGCTGACGGAGATTCCGAAGGACTTTCCCACCGAGGAGAAGTCGAGCTCCCGCAAGTTCGAGCTCAAGAAGAAGTGATTCGGTGAGCGGTTCCTCGGCGCAGAAGACTACACACCACCTCGAGATGACCTCGGCGGAGCAATTCCGCCCGAAGACGGTCGACATACCGGGGTGGAGTGTGGTCCGCGTCGAGGAGGCCGATCCCGAGCTCAACTGGTTTCTCCACGAGAGCGTCGGGGTCGAGTTTTCTTGGGGCGGGCGCCAGGATTGGGGGCGCAAGCAGTGGACGGACTACATCGATCGGCCCGATTTCGAGACTTGGATCGCGTATCTCGGTGGTCGCCCCGCGGGTTACTTCGAGCTCGTCCGTCAGGATGACGGCACGGTGCGCATCGCGTGCTTCGGGCTGCGGCAGGAATTCTTCGGACGAGGGCTTGGCGCCGATCTTCTGACACGAGCGATTCAGCGCGCGTGGGAGCTCACAACGACGCGTGTGTGGCTTCGGACCTGTTCACACGATCATCCGCACGCGCTCGACAACTACCTGGCGCGAGGATTCGTCAAGTTCGGCGAGGTTTCAGGCCCGCCCAATCCCTCCCGCGAGAGTGAGCTCTTCGGCGGCCGATAGCCTCTTCGGGGAGCCGTAGCGGTCACTTGCCGCAGCACTTCTTGAACTTCTTGCCGCTGCCACACGGGCAGGGATCGTTGCGACCCGCCTGTGGGGTCTCGTGACGGAAGGTGCTGCCCGCGGCTTGTCTTCCCTCGATCACGGAGAATCCGTGCGAGTGGTCGTGGCTGTGATCGTGGTTGCAGTGCGGACCGTGCTCGTGGCTGTGGCCGTGAGAATGCTCGTAGTCGAGGCCGGGGAGCTCTTCCTCGGCCTCGTCCCATTCTTCGTCGAATCCCTCGCCGAGCGGCGCTGACCTCTGCGCTTCGATCTGTCGTTCGTACTCCTCGACATTGCGAGCGAAGAGGCTCTGCGGGTCTTCGTCGATATCGAAGACGTCGACGAGGGCTTCGAGGTCGGCGATCGCGCGATCACGCTGGTGCTCGAGAAGCTTGGGAGACGCGAGCAAAATGCGACCGTCCTCGATGGCAGAGACGATCTTGTGCGCGAGGCTCTTCGAGCGGATCGCGAGACACGCGGCAACGAGCTGTGACCCGGACGCTCCGCTTCGACAGAAGTAGTCCGAGAAAACCTCGACGAGCCGACGAGCGCGTTCCGTGCCGCTCACGAGAGCCGTGAAGAGGAAGAAGTACTCGCGAATCTCATCAGCGGGATTCGAGCGAAGGTACTCGAGCGCGGAGTGGAGGGCCGCTTCGCCGGACGAGCGAATTACGTGGCGCAAAAGGCTCGGGTACTCCGCGTGGACCGAGTCGGCCTCCTCGAGTGCGCTCGTCAGGAACGCCTCGGGAGATCGTCGTGCGAGAACGAGGAGCGCGTTCTCGCGGACGAATTCGTCGTCCGAGTTCATCGCTTCCGTGAGATCGTCGACATCGAGAAGCTCGGCACAGCGATCGATCGTCGCATTCGTGAGCCAGGACTCGTTGACGAGGAAGAGCGCCTTCAGCCCATCGAGATCCTCGTTCGCCAGAATCTCTCGCGCTTCGCACCTCGGCCAGCGACCGCGAATGAACTTCGAGAGTAGCGTGGCGAGCAGGGTCGCGATGAGACTTTGACCTTCGCGATCGGTCGAGCTCAGGAACGGCTCGGAAGCCAAGAGATCGAACACGACGTCGATCTGCGAAGCGAGTGGCGACAGGCTGGTCGACTCTCCTGAGCACGAGTCGTACGCGCGACGATTCGCGTCGCAGAGCAGCGGAACCATCTTTCGATAAGCCCCGCGCTGCGCGAGATTCTCGATCTCCCTGCGGAAGGCCGGGGTGATGATCTCGTCGCTCCGTCGAGCAGCGGCAGCGTCGGCGGTCGGCTCGAACTGTGTCCAGACAGTCTCGTGGTCCTCGGTGCGTTGCGAGGTATCGACCGCGTCCTCGATGTCCGTGACATACGCCGGAGGGACGCCGCAGTACTCGAGGTGGTACGCCAAGCTGTCGAGCAAGTGGAGGTCCCCGTCGAGCACTTCGAGAACGCCCGCGAGCGCCCGCGCGAAGACTGCCGCCGGAGCGAGGGTGAGGAGGCTAGCGAGCAGCTCCGAGGTTCGATCCGACTCTTCTTGCGCAGACGAAATCGCGCCGTTCGAGAGCTCTTCCCAGAGCCCGGGGAGCGCGTCGCTCGCATCCGCAGCGAAGGCGAATTCCTGCAGCGCGTCGACGGCGAAGTGGCGCTCGAGCTCGGACTCGGAGGAGAGCCCGGCGGAGATCTGCGCGAAGCTCTCGACGAGATCTCGCTCCGTGACAAAGTCGAGGGCTGTGGCTCGCCGGCTCAGCTCGTGTCCCCGCTCGTCCTCTTCGACCGCGGGAATGTCGGAGTAGAACGAGCGAATCTCCGCCGAGACGGCCGTGGCGACGTCGTTCGGCAGCGACTCTGTCCAGAGCGAGATGGTGTCTTCGAGATGCGTGTAAGAGGCCTTCTCGAAGAGCTCGCGAACGATTCCGTCGGGTGGAGATTCACCGCGTGACATGCGAACGGACCACGCCGCCACGCGTGTCGGCAAGTTTTCGTTTTCGCAGAGCCGAGCGAGATCGTCTTCTTCCCACGCGGGGAGATTCGGCTCGGGATAGTCGGGTGCGTCGGTCGTAGGAACATCGAAGATGGTCTGAGCGCGCTCGCGGATCACCTCGTTCGGCGACTTGTCATCGAGCGCCTCTTGCGGAGTGTCGAACCACTCGTACTGCACCTCTTGAACGGCCGCGTTGATGCTCTCTTGGTCGGTGAACTTGTCGGGATCGACCGCGTCTCCGACCTCGAATCTCATGTCCTCGTAGAGCTCGGGCGGAAAATCGGCGAGAGACCCGCCCGAGTCGTCGAGGACCGGGGGGCGCTCGATCCAGCCACGCAGGATTTCGTTGGCCGCGACAGGGTCGCCGAGCTCGGCGAGCGCGAGGGTGTGGTCGCGGTAGACCCAGCGTGATGCGCGGTACGTGTTGACGCGATCGAGCCGCGCAGGAGGGTACGAGAACTCGTGGTGGTCGGCGAATGGAACGATGCGTCCGAGGAGGCCCTGGCCTTCGTGGATCTCCGTACCGATCGACTCGTGCGGCACGCGAAAGGTCTGGTCGCGACCGGGCTGCTCGAGAACGACGAGCTCACCCGGAGCCGCGTCGACGACGAGGAAGTAACCGAACTCGGTTGCAGCGAATCGTCGGAGCACAGCGATCGTGGCCTCATCGGCCGAAGACTCGATCGCCTCGATGTAGAGATCGAGCACGAACTCGTCGTCCGCGCTCTCGCCAGGTTCGAGCGGGAAGTCGAAGGCGAAGAAGTCGCGAAATTCGGGCGTGGAGGGGTCAGCCCGTTCGACGTTCTCTCCTTCGGCGGTGAACGTCTCGGAGACGAACTGGACGAGAGCCGATTCGCGAGCCTCGTCGAGCTCTTCGCGATCGGAGAAAGCGAGCAGGTCGGCGATGAGGGGAGCGGCGCAGTCGGGGAGGGCCATGAGTCTCGTGTCTCGTGTCTCGGTTCTCGGTTCTCGAGTCTCGGTTTGGCGTAGTGTTCCCGATTGACCTCCCTACCTCAAGCCCTCAGACTCGCTGCCGAGCGATTCTTTCAAATCGGAGCCTGAACATGCACCTCGTACGCCATTCGGCCACTCGTCTGGGCGCTTTTCTTCTTGCGCTGATCCTGACCGCATCGACCTGGGCGGCCGATGCTTCGTACGTCGTCGTCGTCTCGAAGTCCACCCGTTCCGACGCCGCCTGGGGCGAGGTTGTCGCTGCTCTCGTAGCGAAACACCGCGGCACGGTCATCGAGTTCGAGAAGAAGGTCGGCGAAGCGAAGCCGAGGCTCGCGAAGATCCATCCTCGATTCACCTGCTTCGTCGCCACACCGAAGGAATCGACGCGTGGATTCGTCAAGGAGGTGCACGAGCTTACGCGCACCTACGACGCCGATCCGTACACGGACACGATCTGGGGCATCCTGACCGGGTTCGATGCCGCGAACGCGCTCCGTATCGCGAAACATGCCGAACCGCTGACCGTGCGAAAGGTCGCGTCGGGGACGGAGTTCGCGACCGACATGGTCGAAGAGGGCATCTGGTACTGCGAGCTCAAGAAGAATCGCATGGTCGAGAAGAAGCCCGGGAGCGCCGCGGTCGAGAAGCGCGGACCGGACGACACGACGCGTGCCCTCGCCGACACGCTCACGAAGTACCAAGCGGATCTCTTCATCACATCGGGCCACGCGACCGAACGGGACTGGCAGATCGGCTATCGATATCGCAACGGTTACTTCAAATCGAAGAACGGCGAGCTCTTCGGAGAGGACACGAAGAAGAGTCGATTCCCGATCGTCTCGACGAATCCGAAAGTTTACCTACCGATCGGCAATTGCCTGATGGCGAATATCGACGGACCCGACGCGATGGCCCTCGCGTGGATGAACAAGGTCGGCGTCCACCAGATGGTCGGCTACACGGTCCCGACGTGGTTCGGGTACGGCGGGTGGGGCTGTCTCGACTACTTCGTCGAGCAGCCCGGGCGCTACACGTTCTCCGAGGCGTTCTTTGCCAATCACCACGCGCTCATTCACTCGATCGAGAACAAGCTCGGCCACCAGCGCGGCATGAGATTCGACAAGAATGTCGTCGTTCTCTACGGGGATCCGGCCTGGGTCGTGCGCATGGCCGACCGGCCGAAGGCGTACGAGCAGAAGCTCGTCGAGAAGGACGGCGTGTACTCGTTTGTGGTACGGGGCCAGCGGGGCGACAAGTCCTTCCAGCCGATCAACACGAACGGAGCGCAGCGGGGCTGGCGCCCGATCGTCGAGATGCTGCCGTTTCGCCTGACGAATATCGAGATTCTCGAGGACGGAGGGCTGTCTCCGGTCGTCGCGGACGATTTCATTCTTGTGCCGAATCCGCGGAAGTACGATCCGTCGCGAACTTACGAGATCAAGTTCCGCGCGAAGCGCCTCGGAGCTGCATCGGAGGCGGAGACAGCCGCGAATCGTTGAGAATCCGGGTCACGCTCGGTTAATATACCGCTTCTCGACTTTGGGGAGGGGGCGGTGCGGCCGCCTGGGGAATTGGGCGGCGAGCCGATGACCGACGACCAACTCAGCGATTTTTACGAACGACTCCGACCGGGTCTCATCACCCGAGCAGCGAAGATGACGGGTGATCCGGCTCTCGCGGAGGATTTCGTCGATGAGGCGTGGGTTCGCTTTTTGGCGCGTTTGTACGCGATCAATAAAGAACGCCGAGAATCTTCTCAGCGAGAAACGACGACTGTCTGCGACGGCGACGAGATGGAGGGCCGGGTTTCGCCGGGGCCGGTGTCGTGCGCCTCGACCCGGAAGCTGTACTCGCCGGGCGCGAGTCGCCGTGGGAGGAGAATCGGACAGCGAAGCCGCCCGTGTCTCTGCGAGCGCGACGCGCAGTACTTGAGACTCGGCTTCGCGCTTCTGATCGCCGCGCGGTCCGGATCGTCCTTCGCCGGTGGCTCGAACCTAGTTCGCATCCTCGGTTCCGGCAGGCGCAAGAGCTCCTTTGCGTCCCGCGTCTCGATGACGATCTCGCGACAGCTCCAATCTCGAGCGCGTGCCGTGACGTCGCCATACACGACGTCGAGCTCGTAGTACCTTCCGTCGATGGACGTCCGGAATTCCGAAATCAGGCACATCGGGGGGAATGGATCGTCGGGTGGAAAACGTGCGATGAGATCGTCGCGTGCGAGAAACGACTTGGCGATGAGCATTCGCACGAGAGGGTCTTTCTCGACGCTCCATCGTTCGATGAGGATGTTCGCGTGGGCGCCGGAGCTCTACACGAGTGACCGGAGAGCCAGGACTCGAAGTCGGGTCGGCTCGGTCGCGTCAGCGCTTTTCGCGAGGAGGCACGCAGTGAGAACCCAGAGGGCTTTACCTCGCATCGTTCACACTCGTGATCATGACCCACCAAGGGACGGGTCCGGTGCTCGCTCCACCGATGCGCCGGAGCTTGCCGCCCTTTCCGACTTCGTAGACGGCGAGTCGATTCGAGTCCTGTCCCGCCGCCACGAGAAACTCGTCGTTCTCGCACAGATCGAAACCTCGTGGCGTCTTCTCGGTCGCGAACTCTCCGAGCGGCGTCAGCTTTCCGGTCTTCTCGTCGATCGCGAAACCCGCGATGCTATCGTGTCCGCGATTCGCCGCGTAGACGAAGCGTCCGTCCTTCGTTCCTTCGAGCCTCGCGCACGAGTTTCCTGTCGTGTGTGATTTCGGGATCGTCGGCTTCGTGTCGATCGCGGTCAGCTGACCGGTCTTGAGGTCTCGTCGAAATGACGTGACGCTGCTGCCTTGCTCGTTGTCGAAGATGACGTACGGCTGCGTCGGGTGGAAGAAGAGCTGGCGCGGGCCGCTGCGATGCGGTGTCTCGACGGTCGCGGGGTCGAGAGCGATGAGCTTTCCCGCCTTCGCGTCGAAGCGAAACTGGAAGATGCGGTTCGGCTTCGTGTGGGGGACGTAGGCGAAGAGGTTGTCGGGGCACGTGCGAATCGCGTGCGCGCGCCGGAGCGTGTCGACCCACTGCGATCCCGTTGTCAGAACCTCACCGGTCGGAGAGATCGGATGCACTGCGGCTTTGCCGGCGACGTAGTAAGCGGTGAGCAGGAACTTACCCGTGTGATCGGTCTCGACGAATGCAGGGTCGGCGTCGGCTTTGATCCAGCTTTGCTGCCGAAGCGAACCGGTGACAGGGTCGACCTCGAAGCTCGCGAGGTAGCCCATCGATCGAATCGACGCAAACAGAAAGCGCCGCGTCGGGTCCATCGTCAGCCCGCCCGGGTCTCCACCGATGGGAAAGTCGGCCGAATGACGGAGCGCGCCGTCTTCGGATAGTCGGAATAGCGAGATCTTGTGATCGCCCGCGACGGAGACGTAGACGAACTGGTCGGCCGCATTCGTCGACTCGGGAAGAATCGGGACGATGAGCGTCAGCGCCAGCAGGAGTCGATATCTACGTGAGAACATTTCGTACCTCGCGAAAGAGTCCTGCGATTCTAACGCGATCCCGCGAACTCCTCGAGATCCCAGACGAGTGTCTCGTGCCCGATTCCGACCGTGACGAGCCGCTTCGAGTCCGGAGAGAACGCCATCGCGACGACCGCTTCCCTCCGGAATCGCGAAGATCTCGGCGTCGGATGTGATAGCGAAGCACGAGGGGAATGCTGGATGCGAAAGCGTCTGCCCTCCGCTCTCGACGTATCAGCAGCGCAGACTGCCTTTCGCGGAGGTGACGACGAAGCGGCCGTTGCAGGAAAGACCGAGTGACCTGACGTGTTGAGAGAAGCCACGCAGGCGGACGAGCTCCGTGCCTTCGGTGGCGCAGCCAGAGGCTCGCCGTGCCGTCACCGCGTGACGTCGATGCGAAGTAACGTCCGTCCCGCGAGTACGCGAGGGCGACAATCCTTCCGCCATGACGCATCGTTTTAGCGCCGAAGCGTTCGACTTAGCGCCGAAGCGTTCGACGATTCCACGAGGGAGCTCCTCGGCCACCGACTCAGGGTGGACGAAGCAGTTCAGGAGGACACAGACGACCACAACGCCACGACGAAGCATGCCCACGAGCTCGACCATCACCCGCAAGGAGCGAACGAGAGACAGTCGAGATCGTCGCCCGTCTCGTCCTCCCCGCAGCGACCGAATGGCGCCGGTAGAGCCTCGACTCCACGGAAGAGGTGATCGAGGATGAGAACTGCGTCCGTGAGGTTGAGCGATCCATCATCGTTCGAGTCCCCCGCCGAGCGACACGTCGGTGCGGCCCCCTGGAGGAAGAGATGGTCGAGGAGGCGAATCGCGTCCGTCAGCTGAACTTGACCATCGGCGTCGACGTCTCCACGTTGGAATGTCGCGGGAGGCGGCTCGGTGATCTCTCGACGAACGAAATTGGCGACGACCGTCGTCTCGGCGACCTCGAAGCGCTCGTCGAGATAGTTGACCGCCGCGTCGACGCCGAGGCTCGGTTCCGGGGCGATGATCTCGATCGCGCGGATCGCCGTATCGATTCCTTCGACTCGGATCGGCGGGTCGAGGACGACCCAGTACTCGACCGTGACGTTGTGACGCGCCGCGGTGTAGACGAGATTCCAATAGTCCGTGACGACGTGGTCGCTACCGCGGATCGAGAGCTCGGCTCGGTTGAGTCGCGCGGGGGCCGTGTCCGTGATCGAGAGAGGAGGCTCGTGGCGTTCGTAAAGGTGGACGCGTGAGCCGTCCCCGAGCGCGACGAAGATCTCCCACAGACGCAGGCTCTCGTACGTGCACGATCCGTAGTTGACCACGGCACCGTCGACGTTGCCCTGGAGCGAGACGAAACCCTCGATCGCTTCGCCGTCGAGCGTGAACGTCTCCGATTCGCCCGCTCGAAGCGTCACTCCGTCGAGAGACAAGCGATACGGAGTGCCGTCCTCGAGCACGTATTCCTGCTCGTATCTGAACGTAAACGACGAAGCGTCGGTCGGGTTCTTCGCGACACGGTAGATCCCGTCTCCGACGGAGCGCGCCTCGCTGCGCGCCGGGCCCAGTCGAAGTCGACCGAAGAGATTTTCTCCCGTGAAGTACGACTTGTTCGTCGGCAAGGTCGTCGCACCGGGTAGGAGCTCGAGATCGCTCTTGAGCAGCCAAGTGTCGAGCGGCGAGCGGAACTCGAGAAAGGTCCCGCAGACTTTCGAGCCCTCGGGGACCGCGAGTCGGAACTCGGGCGACTCCGCGCTTGTCTCGTTCGTCAGGAACGGTCTCACCTGCTTGATCGCGAGACGACCGTCGCGATCGAACTTGAACTCGATGTCGAGGAGGACGCGATCGCGATCGTAAGGACCGAGATCGATCTCGAGATTCGCATCGACGTGCCAGACGAGCGCGCCGAGCTCGGCGAGCTGCTCGTCCGAAAGCACGAACGTGCCGCCGGCGAGTAGAGACGACGAGACGGCGCGCACGATCTTCGTGACCTGGCCCGCGGGAACCTCGAGGAGGTCGATCTCCGCCACCTCGCCCGGCTCCGGGCTGACGACGCTGCGTTCGCCGGCCTGCACGCTCACTTGGTAGCGCCGGTCGAAGGGATTTGCCGGGTTCGCCGTGAAGACGACGCCGTTCGCGAGCTCCTCCGAAAACCCACGTGTGACGAGGATGGCCATCGAGAGCGACTCGTGCGGCATCGAGTAGAACGCTCGCTCCTCGTGCGCACGAGAGTTCCAGAGGCTCGCCCAGACACGCTTGAGCGTGCGCGCGATCCCGCGCTCGTTCGATTCGCTCGAGTCGCATTCGGACGGACCGTCTTCATCATCGTCGAGATCGTCCGCCGCGCAGGCCGAGTAGGAGTTGTAGAGGCCCGCACCGTTGAACTCGACGGCGTCCTCCGCGTTCGACGAGGAGCGGAATCGCACGTTGATGCTCGTCCCGCCGAAGACTTCTCCGATACGCGCTGCGATGCGCGCGACGAGCTCCGAGTCGACCTCGCCACCATCGACCATCGCGTCGCGAAGACGCTCGAGCGCGTTGAAGCGGAATGTCGAGTTCGTCTGGAACTCCTCGGAAGCGAAGAGCTCTTCGATGTACTCCTCGTACGTCACGACTTGAAGCGGTCGGACGAAAGAGAGCGTTCGATTCGTCCTCAAGAACTTGAGGTAGTAGTGATGCGGAATGGCGAAGCCGTCCGCGCGGTACGTCTCGAACTCGCCGACGAGCGCGCGCTGCAGGCGGGCGAAGTTCGCGGCCTTGCCGCCGACGCGGGCGGTCGGGTCAGTCTCGCCGTCGAGCTCGATTTCTGCCAGTGTCGGGAGCGCCGTGAAGGTCGCGTCGACGCTCGGGTCTTCGGAGAGCGTGCGTTGATTCGCCGCCCACCACTCTTCGGCCTCGGCGATCGTCGCCGGGCGGAACGAGTAGTCTCGTTCTCCGACCTCGAATCGAATGAGCTGTCCCTCGACCTCGGAGAAGACCTCGACGGCCTCCGCCACGTACGCGTTGGGCGTCCCGCGTCGCGCGGTCCTTACGGCGACGTGACTCGCGGCTGTTTGTTGCACTGCCGTGATCACTCCGCCGACGACGCCCTCGATGTCGCGAGGCGATTCGGCCAGCACGACGATGTCCTGGAACCCGAAGCGGCCCGAGTCGTTGGCTTCGTTGAGCTCGTCGGGATCGAGGATTCGGACGCGGCCGTAGGACACGCCTTGTGTGTACGCCTCGAATCGAGATGTCGACGCCGCTTCTTCGAGGAAGACCTCGAACGCCGGATCGTCGAACGCGGAGGCGGATTCCCGTTCGGCTGCGGTCTCGGGATAGTAGACGAGGTCGCGAAGCGCGAAGGTCGCGTGCAGGTTGTCGAAGACCTGCTTCACCTCGTTTTGGCGTGGCAGCTCCGTCGCGTCGTCGAAGGCTCCCGTGATCACCGAGAAGCCGTAAAACGTCCGACCGGTCTTGCGAAGCAGATAGAGATTTCCGACGAAGTAATCGCGAGTCGCTCGGCGATGGACGAGCGCGTCGTAGCGATCCCTCGTCAGGAGCGGAAATCGATCGGGAAAGTTCTTCGCGAGAAACTCCTGGTGGAGAGGCTCGAGGCGGACGTTTTGGTAAAGCGTCGGCAGGAGGGATTCGTCGCTCGGGTCGGCTGGCGTGATGAACTTCAGAACTCGTTGTCGCGAGCCCCCACGAGACGGGATCGATAGACGGAAGAAGTCGGCCTCCGTGCAAAACGTCTCGACGTACGGGCCGCTCGTCGGCGCTCGCGTTCGATTGAGAAGCACCGTCAAGGTTCGCGAGTCGTGATTGATGACGACGATATCCTGCAGGTTGTCGCCGTCCATGTCCGCCGCGTGAAGGGAGCGCGGGTCGAAGCCGATGTTGATCGTCTGCGGTGGATCGAAGCTGAACGGACCGTTGCCGATGAAGATTGTCAGGCTTCCCTGTCGCTGGGCCGGATTCATGTTTGGCGGGAAGGTCGGGCCGCGATCGGTGTTCGACGTGATGAGATCGACGATACCGTCTTGATTCAAGTCGGCCGGAATGACCCACGACGGAGCACGATCCATGCGCGCGCTTGCCCGATGCACGAACTCGCCGCCTTCGTTCTCGAGAAGCAGGACTCGATTCGAGCTGTGCGTCACCGCGAGATCCGGATCGCCGTCGCTGTCGAGGTCGATCGGTCGGACGCTCAGCATCTGCGGAATCGGCTCTCGTGTCGATTCCTGGAATCTTCCGTCACCGTCGTTCGTCAGCAGCGACACCGAGCTTCCGACGTTTCCGATGACGAGGTCGAGGTCTTGGTCACCGTCGATGTCGGCGGGTGTGGCGATCTGCGGGCTCGAGCCGACCTGGATCGTCTGCGGCGCGCCGAACGTGCCGTCTCCGCGATTGAGGAGGATCGAGACCGTATTGCTTCCGGGATTGCACGTCACGATGTCGGGAAACGCATCGTCGTTGAAGTGTCCGTTGCCGACGAAGAACGTGCCGCGTCCGACGGTGTACGCGCGTCGAAGGCGTGCCCCCTCCCCTCGTAGGTGCACGATCGCCTGATTGTTGCGCCAGCTCGTAACGGCGAGGTCCATCGTGCCGTCCTGGTCGAAATCGGCTGTCGTGATCGAGTTGACATATCCGTTTTCCCGATAGGGCGTCACCTCGGCCAGGCGGCCGTTCCCGTCGTTGAATTGGATCGAGACACTGCTGACGCCACCGTCGGACACCGCGACGTCGAGATCACCGTCGCCGTCCATGTCCGCGACCGAGGACCAGTGCGGCTCGGCGGTATGCCGGAATTCGTCGTTCGTGAATCCCGGAGCCGGCCGAGGCTCGCCACTCCAGATCATGAACAGGTTCTCCCGGCTCGGGGCCACGAAATCGAGGTTGCCGTCCTCGTCGAAATCAGCAGCGACGAGACCGAAAAAGGTCTCTTCCGTGATCGGATGTCGAACGACGCGTCGCTCGCGCGGACCACCCAGGACGGCGAGGGCACCCTGGCCGGAGTAGCTCACGAGCAGATCGAGCGCTCCGTCGACGTTGACGTCGACCGCGACCATCGCGTAGGCCGTCGAAAACGTTCGAGCGAGGGGGATCGAGTAGATCTCGCGCAGTGCTCCGCCGACGAGCTCGAGCGCGAGGATCTTCTGCCGCATCGCGATGAGGATCTCTCGCGAACCGTCCCGGTCGAGGTCGAGGTGCACGATCTTGTAGCCGGTCGACTCCGTCGGGAATGATGCACCGTTTTCGAACATGCCTTCGCCCGTGTTGAGCTGGACGAGGATTTCTTTCGACGTGGAGTTGGCCGTGACGAGATCGATGTCGCCATCCCCGTCGATGTCGGTAGCGAGGAGCGCCCGCGGATAATCTCCGACAGGATATTGCCGGGGTGCGCCGAACGTTCCATCCCCTTGATTCAAGTGCACGATCGCGGAGTCGAGGACGCGGTCCGGAAAGACGAGATCCGGCAGGCCATCAGCGTCGAGATCGGCGATCTGAATGTCCGTCGGTGTGCCCTCGACGGGGGTGAGGATGAACTCTCCGAATCTCCCCTCGCCTTCGTTCCTGGTCTGGTAGATCGCGTTCGAGCTCAAGGCGACGAGATCGAGATCGCCGTCGTTGTCGAAATCGACGGTCGCGAGGGCTACGAGCGATTCTTCGGTCGTCAGCGCCGTGGTCTCGAAATCCCGTTGGCCGAGGTTGAGGTGGATGAGCAGCTCGCGTGCGAAGTTCTCCGAGAGTTGCCAATTCGCGAAGTCGACAAGCCCGTCGTCGTTGAAATCGCCTCGAACCACCGCTGCACCGCCACGGCCGTCGACAACGGGTACGACTTCGGCGATCGGCAGTGGGAACGCGTCGCACTCGTCGGGGACGCCGTTCTCGTCACAGTCCGCGCTTCGACCGGAAGCGATGTCGTCACGATCCTCGATGCCATTGAAGTTGCAGTCGGCTTGCAATTGCACTGTGGTCGAAGCGATCCAAATGACGATCGAAAAGCCGAGGAAGCATCGACGAGACGACGCGGAGTCGAGGGGATATCGCATGGGGCGCTCGATGGAGACCGAAGAGGATTGTTGACCACGTCCATTCTCGCGTTTGCGGGAGAGCTGCGCTTGGAAAAAACTCCTCAAAGAGATCACCGTCTTGCGAGGAGGCAAGATCGATCGAGCCTTCTCGAGTATCACGCACAGAGTTCCCCGTGGAGATCGCCCGCGAGCCATCCTATCCTCTTCTTCGATCGTTACGAGTTCTCTGCCTGGAGCCCGGCCTTTCGGTGAATGCCAACGTCCCATACCTCAAGCAGATCACGCTCGACGAAGCGCGCGTGACGGAGGCTGGTCGGAAGCGATTTCCGTTCTCGATGCCCATCCTTCGGGACTTGTCTCTGCGGTTCGAGAGTCCCGTGACGTTTTTCGTCGGTGAGAACGGCTCGGGAAAATCGACACTCCTCGAGGCCATCGCGATTCGATCAGGCTTTCCGATGGAAGGAGGCAGCAAGTACGAGGTCGGTGCCGGCCACGGGCTGGGTGAGGAGAGCGAGCTCGCTGCCGCGATGCGTGCGGGATTCGCTACGAAACCGAGGGACGGGTTCTTCTTCCGTGGGGAGCTCCAAGCGCACTTCGCCGCGCTCCTCGAAGAGCGGCGGGAAGATCCCGGTTTCATCAGCGACCCGTACAAGCACTACGGAGGTCGATCACTGCTCGAGCGTTCTCACGGAGAGGCTTTTCTCGCCGTCATTCAGAATCGCTTCGACCGTGGACTCTTCCTTCTCGACGAGCCCGAATCAGCGCTCTCGCCGCAGCGCCAATTGACGTTGCTCTCGACGATGTACGGCCTCGTGAAGAAGGGAGGCGCGCAGTTCATCGTCTCGACGCACTCGCCGATCCTGCTGACATACCCCGGAGCGCAGATCATCTCCTTCGACGATGGAGCGCTCGCGCCGATCTCGCTCGAAGAGACATCACACTACCAAGTGACGCTCGGGATTCTCGAGCAACCGGAGAATTACTGGGCCTACCTCAAGGGTGGCGAATGAGTTGTCGGGCTCTCTCGTTCGTGACGTCGAGAGCGAGGTGTCGACCGGCGCGCCGTGCGCCGTGGGAGAGCCGGACCAAGGCCGTTCCCGGACCCGTGACACCGTCAGGTGTTCGAAAGACTCGAAGGCAGAAGGCGAATCGAGAGCGTTCGCTCTCAGCAGAGCCCGGTGACGCTCGCCACTCCCATTTCGGCGAGCACTTCCTGCACTGCGTCGCGGGATATCAGTCCCCGTTCGATCAGGATCTGGCCGATCGGGCGCACTTTCTCGCCGATTAATCGGTGCCTCTGCTGTTCATTGAGCGCTTGCACGAGCGCTTCGATATCGACGACGCCTTTGGCCACCGCCGTCTCCCCGAATTGGAGATATGGATCTCTCATAACTGTCCTTCTCGATGCGAGATTTTGTCCGAGTTCTGGCAAAGCCGTCCGTTTCTCGTCCGCTGAAATGGCTACGCTCTTACGTCGTAGCGTGAGTAAGTCGTGATCCCGAAGCTCTGAGGCTGCTGTCCCGATTCGGGCGACGGCTCGATCCTCGGAACTCCGCAATATATTCCGCAACTGCGGTGCCGAATTCACTGCCCGTTTACTGCTCGAGCATTCGGACGATCTCGCTCGGCTTCCAACCGAGTCGGAAGGCTTGCGCCTCGATCACGGAGCCGTTCGGTACCGAGAAGGGTTTCGAGTAAAGGAGCCAAGGGGGGCTCTTTCCGACGCGATAGGTGACAGAGGCTCCGAGCGTCGCGCAATCGATGTGAACGAGCTTCGCGTCAGCGTTTTTCGTGACGCCAAAAATCGGCTCTGCTGTCGTGGGTTGAGCACCTTCCGGCGGCCACAGTCGACGGATCAGCTCGGTCTCGGGAATGTGACCGAGGTCGTTCGTCGCCGTCTTCCACTCCTCGTGGGCCTTGCGCAACTCGACGAGCTTCGCTTGGTATCCCGGTGCGTTTGCCAGATCGCGAATTTCGTGAGGGTCCGTCAGCGTGTCGTAGAGCTCCTCCTTCGGCTTCGACTGACTCGTCAACTGCCAGAAGCGAGGCTCGTCGAGCGCGCCTTCACTCGTCAAGCGATGGATCTCCTGCATGATCTCGGCGCGGTCGCGGTAGGGGATGAACCCGATGTACGGAAGCTCGGGGCGATAGTTGCGCACGTACTTGAAGCGGTGATCGCGCACGGCGCGAATCGTCTCGGGCGCGGGGTCCATGCGATCGCGGCAGGCGTGGACGTACTTTCGCGGCGGAGCTTTCGCGGCCCCGAGGAACGCTTGCCCTTGCATGTGATCGGGAATCGGCAGGCCGGTCAACGAGAGCACGGCGGGGGCGAAGTCGACGAAGCTGACGAGCTCGTCATTCGTCGTGCCAGCGTGGCTCCCGTCGGGGTAGCGCACGATGAGTGGGACATGGATGCCCGAGTCGTAGACCCAGCGCTTCATCCGCGGAAGGCCGTCCCCGTGATCGCTGAAGAACACGACGGTCGTACTGTCGCGAAGTCCGTCCTTCTCGAGCTGTGCGAGTATCTCGCCGACCTTCCTGTCCATCGCGGCGATGTTGTCGTAGTGACGAGCGAGGTCTCGGCGCACGATGGGCGTGTCGGGGTAGTAAGGCGGCAGTGTGACGCTCTTCGGGTCGACGACGATCGGCGAGCGTTGTGCGAACGTGCCGCTCTCGTGAGTGTCTGTGAGATTGATGACGGCGAAGAAGGGCGTTTCGAGTGTCGGACGGTTGCGCCAATGCGCCTTGTCGCTCGTATCGTCCCAAGCCGTTCTCGGCGGGATGAACTGGTAGTCCTGCTTCGTGTGATTCGTGCAGTAGTAGCCGGCCGCACGCAGGTATTCGCTGAAACACTTCGCTTCGGCCGGAGGCGTCGCCTCGTAGGTCGGAATCGCGAGGAGCTTCGGATCGGTGATCTTGTCGAGCGCCGCGGTTCTCTTCCACGTGCGCATCGCCATCGCGCCGTTCGACGACGGGTACATGCCGAGGATGATCGCGTGGCGGTTCGGAGCGCAGACGCCGTAGACACCGAAGGCCCGCGTGTAGCGGACGCCCTCGGAAGCCAGGCGATCGATGTTCGGCGTCGGCACGGTCGCGTCGCCGTAGCAGCCGAGTCGCGGACTCATGTCCTCGCAGCTGATCCAAAGAATGTTCTGTTTCCTCTTCGCCTGCGCGGACGCAGCGTCGGGAGAGAGCGAGAACGAAACGACAAGTGTGAGAGCGACGAGGAGAATCAGGCGCACGGGTTGACTCCGAGAATAATCGATCGGTCAGAGACCGTATCCGAAGGTGAACGAAAAGAGCTGCTCACGATCTCCCAGTTCTTCCGAGAGCGCGTGCGTGAAGTAGAGGTTGAACGGAACGACTTGGCCGAGAAGGGGAACTCGAATCTGCACACCGCCGCCAGCGGCCGTCCGGATGCGTCCGGTGCTCACGTCGCCCCAGTCTTGCTCGAGAAATCCGTAGTCGAAGAGACCGACGAGGCGAACCTCCCGAAGGAAGAGCGGCGCCGAGTATTCGACCGTCCCGTCGAACAGAGCGCGTCCGCCGATCGGCTCGCGCGCCTGGTGGGGGCCGAGGCCGCGGTACTCGAAGCCGCGGAACGATCTCGGACCGCCGACGAACCAGTTCTCGAAGAACGGTACGCGTGCCCCGTCGAGTCCTCCCGACCATCCCGATCGAAAGCCCGCGTGGAGCGTGTGGCGCAGATCGGGAACGCGATCGAAGAAGGGGATGAACACGTCGGCTTCGAGATGCACGCGTGCGAAGTCGGCCTCCGATCCCGTCCAGTCGTCGGAGTAGTCTCCGAAGAGCTCCGCGCGCCAGCCGCTGAGGCCGCTGTAGACGTTGTTGTCGAGATCGGCGTAGCGCAGAGAGGCTCGAGGAAACGAGAGAAATGTGTGTCCCCGATCTCGAGCGACGGTCGCCGGCGCGTTCGGTGCGAGCTTGTCGATCTCGACACCTTCGACGCGCCACGTCAGCCCGGCGCTCAGGCGATCGTCGAAACCGAGACTCTGGCGAACCTCGACCTCTCCTTGGACACGCGTCTCGTCGTACGGACCGCGATCGTAGATCAATCCGGCGCCGCGGAGGAAGAGAGCGCGGTCGATCGAGAAGAAGTACGGCTCGACGAAGACCGATCGGAACTCGCTCTCTCGCGTGCCGGGAATGAACTCGAGCGAGACGGACTGGCCACCTCCGACGAAGGCACCGCTCCAATCGTTCCAACTCGCCGGCAGCTTCGTGATGTTGAGGTTCGGATGCTCGACGCGGAAATACGCCACGCCACCTTCGCCGCTGCCTGCTCCGCCGCCGATCTCCCAGCTGCCGATCTCGGTCCGTTCCTCGACGTCGATGATAACGTCGCGAACGTCGTTCCGGTCCGTCCCGCGGGCACGAACCTCGACGCTCTCGAAGAGGCCGAGATTGCGAATGCGTCGTTCCGTATCCTCGAGCGTGAAGAGAGTCAGTGCGTTGCCGGGGAGGACGCGCGCGTTCGCGAGGACGACTCGATCGAGCGTTCGCCAGTTTCCCGAGACCTCGACAGCGCCGACGAAGAGATGCTCTCGCTCATCGATCTCGAAGAGTGCGGTCGCTCCCGTTCCTTCTTCGTCGTAGCGGAGCGAGGCGCTGGTGCGCGGCACGCGATCGGATCGCTCCTGGTAGACGTCGACGAGGCGGCGTGCGGCTTTCTCGAGGCGTTCACGCGAGATCGGTCGACCCGTCTCGAGACCGAGCTCGGGTAGAAGGAGGTCGTCCCCGAAGATCTTGTTCCCTTCGAGGCGCACTCGCTCGAGCGTGAACTGAGGGCCCTCTTCGACCCGCAGGCGGATGTTGACCTCGCGTCGGGACTCGTCGATAACGATGTCCTCGAGGTCGACGAGCACCTCGACGTACCCGCGCGAGCGGTAGAGCTCTCGTAAGGAGAGGAGCCCGGCATCGAGTTGCGAAGGAAGAAACGCGCCGCGGTCGAGGATTCCGAAGAGCTTTCGAGGGCGGAGTCCCGTCGCGACCAGGATTTCCGAGTCCGAGATCGCCTCGTTGCCTTCGATCTCGACGTCGCCGATGCCGAATCGTCGCCCTTCGCGGATGCGAAACTCGACACGCACCTTCCCCGGGCCGAGCCGAGTCGTCTCGGCGGGCGCGGCGCCGAGAAGGAAGCCTTCGACGTGGAGCAGCTCGAGAAGCTGCGCGACGTCACGCTCGAGGTCACCTTCACGAAGCGGCGTGCCGGGTCCGATGAGAACGCGCTCGCGGAGGGACTTCGTCGAGACGGACTCGTTGCCGACGATGTCGAGCCCCTGCACGAGCGAACGCTCGAGGATGCGGAAAACGACGTCGCACTCGCCGTTCGGGACGTTCGTCACGACCGGTGGATGAACCTCGCGGAGGAGCCCGGTCGCCAGGAGCCCACGCAGTGCCGCATCGAGTCTCTCATCGTTCCAGACGACTCCCCGCGAGAGACCCGAGGCGTCGAGAAGCTTGTCGCGCTCGATCCACACTCGGCCCTCGAATCGGATCGAGCGGAAGGTCCGCTTCGTGCTCTGCGCTTGCGCAAGAGACCGCGGGAGATCTACACAGACCTTAACAAACGTGACGACCGCGAACGCGATGACCGCGAACGCGACGACGGCGAGCGCGCGACGGCGGAGAACCACGGAAGGACTGGCAGCTGCGGACCTTGAGGGATGCACGGGTGTCTCGATCACTCCCGAGGTACAATACCCCGAACCTCTTCGCTCGGTTCCCGGAAAGGAAGGGACTTTCCGCCGATTCCGATTCATTGACCCCGCTCCGTTTCGTTGACCCGGAGGGGGGCGGTCACTAAAATGAGCGACTTTTGTGCGCGAGAGAGGGCCCCACGGAATGCTCCGGGGCCGATAAATCTTCACACGGACGTGGCTTCGATGAACTCTACTTCCACGCGGAATCCTACGCGGCGTGTTCAGGTCGGCTCGACGGTCATCGGCGACGGGAACCCGCTCCCCGTCCAGAGCATGACGGCGACACACACGCAGGACATCGAGGACACGCTCGAGCAGATCGCGAGCCTTCAAGAGAAGGGCGCCGGTCTGATCCGTATCGCTTGCGACAACAAGAAGGACGCGCGCGCGCTCACCGAAATCCGCCAGCGCACCGACGCGAATCTCGTCGTCGACCTGCAGGAGAATTACAAGCTCGTCAGCGAGGTCGCGCCGCACGTCGACAAGGTTCGTTACAACCCCGGGCACCTCTACCACGTCGAGAAGAACATGCCCGTGCGCGACAAGGTGAAGCTCATCGCCGACATCGCGGGTGAGCACGACTGCGCGCTTCGCGTCGGAGTCAACTGCGGCTCCGTGGACCCGGACTACAAGGCGAAGTATCCCGATCAGATCGAGGCGATGGTCACGTGCGCTGTCGACCATTGCCAGTACCTCGACGACATGGGCTACACCCGCTACGTCGTCTCGCTCAAGGACTCGGATCCCGAGAAGGTCGTCGACGCGAACCGTCGTTTCGCCAAGGAGCGACCGGACGTGCCGCTCCACCTTGGCGTCACCGAGGCCGGCCTGCCGCCCGACGGCGTGATCAAGACTCGCATCGCCTTCGATCAGCTCATCACGCAGGGCATCGGCGACACGATTCGTGTCTCGCTCACGCTTCCCAACGATCGCAAGTGGGAAGAGGTGGAGGCCGGTCACAAGATCCTGGACGACATCGCCAATGGTCGACTGCGCGCGATTCCCGAGCACTGGGGCGAGGGGCTCAACATCATCGCTTGTCCGAGCTGCTCGCGCGTCGAGAACATGGCGTTCATCGACCTCGCCGAAGACGTCAAGCGACTGACGGCGTACGCCCAAGAGCACGACCTGACGATCGCCGTCATGGGCTGCCGCGTCAACGGACCCGGGGAGACCGACGACGCCGACCTCGGTCTTTGGTGCGGTCCGCGAACGGTCAACCTCAAGAAGAAAGAGGAGACCGTGGGGACGTACGGTTACGACGAGGTCCTCGATCGGCTCAAGGACGAGCTGGATAAGCTGATCAGCGCGAAGACTTCTCTCAGCTAATCCTCGCGTCGAAGCACGGGCGAATCGTGCTGCGATTCCTGATCATCCAAGATCACAAGGAAAACCGCGCCAAGTGCACGGTCGAGCCGCTTCGTGGATCGGCCGGGCTCCAGTTTGTGCGCTTGCGCAAGCCGAAGCCCCAGGAGGAGCGCCTTCCCGTTCGGAACGGGCTCCTTCTGACGGTCGACGCCCCTCCGCTCGAAAAGTCGGACGCAGAGATTTTGGGAGAGGATGGCGTCGTCGTCGTCCTCGACGGCACGTGGGCGAGACTCGAGCCGCTCCAGCGCCGGCTCGTCTATTCCGAGCCGATGTTGCGCCGTTCGCTTCCACAGGGCTTCGTCACCGCGTATCCGCGCGTCTCCAAGCTCTTCGAGGACCCGGGCGCAGGGCTGGCGACGGTCGAGGCGATGTACCTCGTCAGCGCGATTCTCGGGGAACCCCGCGACGATTTTCTCGAGTCGTACCGCTGGGCAGACGACTTCCGCCAAGTCAATCGTGAGCAGCTGAATCGACTCGGACTCTGAAGCTCTTCGGGCGTTGAACGCGAGACGTCGTTAGTATATTCTGGAACGTCTCGCCAGAGCGAAGAGCAACCCCTCGGTCTCCGACAAGGTTTCAGATCTGCCGTGTTCGACGATGAGATGCTGACCATCGATGAGCTTGCTGCCTACCTCAAGCTCAAGCCTCAGACGATCTACAAGTGGGCTCAAACCGGCAAGGTCCCCGGCGCGAAGTTCGGTAAGGAATGGCGCTTTCGCCGTTCGACGATCGAGCGTTGGATCGACGCGCAGATCCCGGAGTATCCCCCCAAGGATTCGGCGCCCGTTCCGGGGCAGCCATCCCGGCGGGGTCCCATCCGGCGGGGTCCCATCCGGCGGGGTCC
>CAYZGY010000025.1:6595-22823 GCA_964478085.1 uncultured Planctomycetia bacterium | reverse complement strand
CACAGCGGCTTCCCCTCCTTACGCACCTGGGGGGGGGGGGCGCGCACGCCTGCGCGGTCACCCCGGCGGTCTAACCGCGACTCGAGCAGCTGACGGCGCGATCTCAAAGGTCGTGATTGAAGGTTACGGCAGCCCACGACCCCACCGTCGATTCCGGCGATTTCTCGACGCTCCGCGCAGAAACTCGAAGGAGGCCGGCGACCCAAGCCCCTTGCCTTTAGGACTTTGTGACCCTGCGCGAGACCCAACGTCAGCGTCGAAAAACAATCGAGGAGCAAATCGACGGCGTCAATCCGGCAATCGAAGTCGCTTCTTCACGTCCAAACGAACCCACCAGCCGTGCTCGTTTCCGCCGAGTCGTTGGACGCCCTCCCAGTCGTGGAGGCGCTCTCGAGCTCTTGCGGGTTTTCTAGGCAGTTCTGGGACGTGACGGATGAGTTCCTTCGTCGAATACTGTCGTCTCGCGTATCCGCGCGGGGGGCCTTGCTCGCGTGTCCGGCCTCGCTCAACACGACGGTCACTCGAACTCACCCCGGGAGCCCCGAGCGCTGGTGGTTCGACGGTTTCTGAAGGCCTCGTCATATCGCGCGATTCCGCCGGACTGGACGGGGGCCGGTAGGCGTCCAGCGCGTCTAACGCCGTCTCGAATTCGTTGACCGCGTTGAGTAGCGGCTCTACGTAAGAGCTGAAGCGCCGCCCCGCCATTCCTCGGTTACGGAGACCGAGCTTTAGATCGACCTCTTGGAACGATTCGACAAAGTCGGCCAGTATTGTGCGCAACTGAGGATCAGTCGCCCCGATCGTTACGACCTCAAGCAACTCGCCAAGAGCACTGGAGCGAAGGGAATCGAAGATGATCCATTTGCCGGCTCCCTTACGAATGCTGCCACAGACGGCGCGGGCATCCCCCACAAAACGACTGACGCGATCTTCAGAGGGCACTTGGAATGATCCTCATAATTGAGACTTCGTGCCGACGAATGCGACGGCACCGCGGGCATCGAATGCCGTCGAGTTTCGCCCGGGGTGTGCACTCAGCAGGGCTCAGGAAATCAGATTAGCTTCGTGTGGTCTCTGGAACCACGCTCAGCTGAATCAGTCTTGCATCGAGAACTTCTCCTTGGGCGCACCGAGCATCTCGCGGGCGATCTCCATCCGGCTTTTCTTCCTGCGTACGAGCGGTCTCGGCGGCGAAGGTCGTCGAAGATTCTTCGCCTCCCACATCGCCAAGCTCAAGGCGATCACAGTGTCGTCGTGAAGCCCGGATGGACTCGACATCTTCACGTTGCCGGCGTCGCTGACGCTGTACTCGTACGCCTCGAGTTCTTCGACGAGCACAGGATCGATCTCAACTCGTGGCAAGACGATCTGTTCCTTCTCGAGCATGAGCGCGAGGTGATTGATGATGTCGGCCTTCGACTTGTGCGTCAGCGGGTAAGGCTCAGCGTAGCAGCCGCCGACTCGAAGAGCTTCGTAGATCGGCTCGCCGACGCCGGTCGAATCAACCAGCACTCGACAGCGACGATACTTGTCGAGTGTCGCACGAATCCTCGCGACTTGGATCTCCCAGTCGACGCGATTGAATCTGTCGAGCGCGACGATTTCCTTCTTGTGATTGACGACGACGAGCGCGGTGTAGTCCTCGACCTTCGCGAGGTCAAGTCCTGCGCAGTAGCTCTCTTCGTGCGTCGGCTCTTTGAAACTGCCCGTCGCGGCCTCTCGTACGCGGCGAAAGACCTGGCCAGCCCCCTCGACGAACTTCGCTTCGTATTCTTGGGCGAACACTCGCTCTGGAATTCGAGCACGCTCCTCCTCGATGAGAGAGGCATCGAGTAACGGCGACGTCGACGACGGATAGTTCCAGCTTTGGAAGTCGTCGTCGCGACCCTGGCCGCGCATGTAGAGTTCGTAGAAGTAGTTCTTCCCGCGCGGCGTCGAGATCAGAAGCGCCCAGCCCTTCTTGTCGAGCAGCCGTTGTGATAAGTGGCTCTGCCAAATCAGCGGCTTCAATCGAGATGCCTCATCAACGATCAGCCAGTTTAAACCTTCGCCGAGAAGCGAAACTGCATTGTCCGCGGACTTCGCTCTGATTTCAGAAACTCCACCTGCCATGTTGCGAAGAAGGATGCGGCGCTCGTTTTCCTTGACGGAGACGAGACGATGCCGGAGGTGCTTCAACGCCGCGAGCTGAATCTCCCTGAATACGCGGTCGGCCAAGTCGTACGTTGCGCTGCAAACCCAACCAACGCTCCGCTCCGTTGGCTCCATCGCAGCAGCGAGCCCCTCCATCGCGCTGCACCAGGTCTTTCCCCAACGCACGCCGCAAGCGACGACGCGCCTGGGCGCAGTAGAGTTGTGAATCTCCCATTGGCCCGGATGCGGGTGGTGACCGATGTCTTCAAAGAGCGCCTTCTTGTTGAGCCGGATCGTTCTCGTCTTTTTCATCGTCGTCCTCGACGCCCGTCCAGCGATCGAATTCGCGGCGAATCGTGTCCTCGATGCTGACGGCCGTTCTGTCAGACGGCTCTCCTCTCGTGAGCCGCTCGCCCTTCACGGCAAGATCGAGCGCGCGTACCGCGTCCATCGCGGAATCGAGCGACATCGACCGTAGTGCCTCGAGAGCCTTCCCCTGGATGACCTTGAACGCCTTGAGATGGCGCGTGTTCATCTGCTCGAGACTCTCGGCGTTCTTCTGGTCAGCTGCTTCGCGGGCTTTCGCCTCGAGTCGCTCGACTCGGCCTTGCCACCTTTCCTTGTTAGCTTTGTTGACGACGGCGGTCTTCGAAACACCGAAGTGGTCGGCGACGGCCTGGTAGCTTCGCTCCGTGCCGAGCGCGAAGTAGTAGTCGAAGGCGTCACTTGGCAGCTTCGCAGACATCCTTCGTCTCCGGCTTCCGTTCTCGCGTGCCCGATTCGTCGCGCCTCGTTGACCACGCGTGAACACCGTAGATCGCGAGGCCGAAGTACACGAGCTGGAGGCAGGCTTGCGGCAGCAGGCCGTGGGTGTAGTCGGCATAGACCCAGACCGCGTTCGTCACCGACCAGATCCAGAAGCACGCGACGCACATTCTAATATTCAGCCAGACGCCAATGAGAGCTGCCGCAGCCGTGATCCAGTACACAACCGTCACAGCGATACCTCCGCGGTCTTTCGTTCGTCGCCGATTTCTGTGAAGCTCCGACCGTCGCCGTCGAGCGTCGCTTCCTCACCGGTGAACTCTTGCCAGCGCGTGATGATCACGTCGCAGTAGAGCGCGTCGATCTCCATGAGAAACGCGCTGCGGTTTGCCTGCTCCGCTGCGATCAAGGTCGAGCCGCTACCGCCGAAGAGGTCGAGGACGTTTTCACCTGGACGCGACGAGTACTGAATCGCGCGTGTTGCGAGTTCGACCGGCTTCTCCGTGAGGTGGACCATATTCTGTGGATTCACCTTCTTAACATGCCAGAGGTCCGTCGCGTTGTTCGGACCGAAGTACTTGTGACCTGCTCCTTCGCGCCATCCGTAGAAGCACCACTCGTGAGCGCCCATGAAGTCCTTGCGGGTGAGGACCGGGTGCTCCTTGTCCCAGATCACGGCCTGCGAGAAGTAGAGCCCGGTCTCTTTCAGGACTGGCGGGTAATTGGAGCAGTTCGCGTAGCCGCCCCAGATGTAGAACGTGCGACCCGGCTCGAGCACGCGAGCGATGTTGCCGAACCACGCACGCAGTAGACGGTCGAACTCCTCGTCGCTAACGAAGTCGTTCTCGAGCGGCCGGTCCTTTGCACGTAGACGCCCGTGCGTGGCCTTCGACTTCCCAGGGTGGCGGGCAACGTCGAGGGACTGGTGGTGTCTCGTCCCTTCAAAGGAGCTGAGCCCGGCGGCAATCGCGTTGTTCGAACGTGGCTCGACCTTGACGTTGTACGGCGGGTCCGTGTTGACGAGCTGAATCCTCTCGCCATTGACAAGGCGGTCCACATCCGCCGAATCGGAGCTGTCACCGCAGAGAAGACGATGTCGTCCGAGCACCCAGAGGTCATCCGTTCTCGTCACGGCCTCCTCGGGTGGCTCAGGTACTGCGTCCTCGTCCGCCTCGGAATCACTGGCGAGATCCTGTTCGAGACCGGCGAGGAGCGTGTCGATCTCGTCGTCGCCGAATCCGACACCGTCGAGAGCATCCTCACGTTGAAGCTCCTGGAGAACGGACCCGAGAGCCACGTCGTCCCACTCCGCGAACTCGTGAGTTTTGTTGTCGGCGATTGAATACGCCGCGGCTTCGATGTCCGAGCCGTCGAACCAGACCACTGGAGCCGTTCCCCAGCCGAGCGACTGCGCCGCCTTCAATCGGGTGTTCCCCGCGAGCACCTCGCCGCTTCGCTTCGCGACAATGGGCTGTCGCCAGCCGAAGCGACGCAACGAGGCTGCGACGTGAGGGACAGCCGCGTCGTTGATACGGGGATTCGACGGGCTACAGAAGAGCCGGTCGAGCGGGGTTTCTTCGACGATAAGCGTGGTCTCCATGCCGAGTCCTCATTCTCGAGGTGGGTTGCTCGGACTTGGCTTGGAGTTGGTCGCCGTCAGGCGCTACGAGTTATCTCGGGCTCTACGAAAGAGATTCTACTGGTGCGCAGCGTCTTTGACCAACGCTGCTCTCAGTAGGTTCAGACGAGGTCCTTCGCCTTCAAGCCCAACGCTTTCGCGAGACGGTGGATATTGAGCAGGCTGATGTTCCGCTTTCCTCGTTCGACGGAGCTGACATACGTGCGGTCGAGTCCTGCCTCGAATCCAAGCGCTTCCTGCGAAAGTCCGCGCTCTAAGCGTGCCTTTCGTATTCTGCGCCCGAATTTGTCGAGGATCGATCCCGCTTGCATCGCGGCGCCGACCCTCGCAGACTGGTGTTTTTGAGTCTACGGACTATGAGTCACATCGGGCGGTAGCGCTCTTGTCAGGGGCGCTGCGATTGAGGGTGGGCCTATGAAGACGATCTCCGTTGTCCTTCTGCTGTGCTGTGTAGCTGTCGTTGGTCTTGTCATGGCGCGATCTTCTTCGTCGTCAGCAGACGCGGGCGAGCCAGAACCGATCGGGGCGCGGCAGAATGGCGATGTGAACTGCAGCGGTTCCATCGATCTCAGTGACGGAATCTACATCCTGAACTGGCTCTTCTTGGGTTCGGAGCCTCCGTGCCCGTTGGCCGATCCACCTGATCTGGTTGAGAGAATTAACGAACTCGAGAGAGCGCTCTCCGATCGAGACGCCGAGCTGCAAGAGACTCGGCGAGCACTTGACGAGTCGCGAAGTGAGCTCGCTCGAATCCGAGAAGTCTGCGTCGCGGGTTGTACGGATCCCGATGCCGTGAATTTCGACCAGAACGCCACGATCGATGACGACAGCTGTGAGTTCGAGGGTTGTACAGATCGCGAGTCCATCAACTACGACCCTCGAGCGGACATCGACGATGGTAGTTGCGGTGACCTGCCGCTGATCGATGGGTTCACCCTCCTGACCGACTCCAACGAGAAAGGGCTCCCTGAGTACCGACACGACCGAACGAGCATCGTGATGGTCATGTTGCCCGGCGGGACGTTTACGATGGGAAGCCCCGCGGATGAGATCGAGTCAACCGAAATCGAGCGTCCTCAGCACGAGGTCTCCGTCAGTCCGTTTCTCATCGCCAAGTATGAAGTGGATTGGACGCAATGGGCCAACGCGGTCTCCATTGGATTCGTTCGAAATACCTGCGGTACGTCGGATAACTTCGTCGAGAATTCCTGGTGTCGCAGATCACGCCATCATTGCGCTCCGGCATCCGTGTCCTGGAATCAGGCTCGGACCTTCTGTGAAACTATGCAGCTCGAGCTTCCGACGGAGGCACAGTGGGAGTACGCATGTCGGGCGGGTACCGACACTCCCTTTTCCTTTGGAGAAACACTCAACCCTCGCGACGCGACGTTCCGCGAGTCGGGGCACCACCCACCGACTATTCACTGCGTGGAAACGAAATCGCCGAACGCTTTCACGCTCCACAACATGCACGGAAATGAACGCGAGTGGTGTCTGGACGCCTACGATCCTGATTTCTACTCGACTGCCGACGCAACGAAGCCCAACCCCGTCGCGAGAGCCGATCCCGACGATCCCGATAGCGGTTTGTTTAGAGTCGCTCGAGTTCTGTCGATCCGCGTATCGTGAACCTCTGGAGCGGCGAGAAGACGCCGGCGTTCGGCCCGTGTGGAACTTCCCACGCTGATCACGTTCGGGAATTGCTCAACCGAGCGCAGCGCGTAGCCGACCTGCGTCCGGCCGCACGTACACCATCGTGCTCGTGATTGATCGGTGCCGCAGGGCCTTGCGGACCAAGAGCACGTCGCCCGTCCGCTGGTAGAGCCCAGTGGCGTAGCTGTGACGCAGCGTGTGCGGGGATGCGGGGCGGTCGATGCCGGCTTCACGCAGCTGGTGGGTGAGTCGTCGTTGTGCGTGCCTCGTTGTGAGGCGTTCGCCGCTGCGACCGACGAACAGCGGCCCTGACGTCCGATCGCCGATGTACCGGCGCAACTGGTCTCGAACGGCCAGCGGGATCAGCACTCGGTCGGGGCGGTCGCCCTTCGCCGTCCGGAGCCGGACCTCGGCCCGCTCGAGATCGACGTCATCCATATCGAGGGCGACGACGGATCCGACGCGCAGTCCGGCCCGTAGCATGAGCCCGATCATGGCCGAGTCCCGTCGTCCATCTGGACCCTCTGCGTTTGCGAGTGTGAAGAGGAGCTTCTCCTGCTCGTCGTCTGACAGCGTCGTCGGTGGGGGATTTCCGCATAGAGCTCGTCGTACCAAGCGGGCCGGGTTCGCAGCGATGTAGCCTGCCTCGTGGAGGTACGTGAAGAAGCCTTTGAGCGAGCCGCGCAGCACGTTCATGGAGCCGGCCTTTTTGCGTGTTCCGTCGGGCCGTGTGATCGCCTGTGCGGAAGCCAGGAACGAGGCGATGTCCTCGTGGGATACGTCGGTCAGAACGCCACTGTGGCCAACGTCGCACGCCCACGATGCGAAGAGCCGAGCGTGGCGGCGATACTGCGCGATCGTGTGGCTGGACCGCCCGTCGGCCGCGAGCTGCACCAGGTATCTGGCCAGTCCGTCCTCGATGTTCATCCGCGCCCTCCTTGGAAGTGTCGCTTGGAAATGCGAGGGCCGCCCTCTCCCCGAGAGCGTCGCCATTCAGCGGTCAGGACGCGGGGACGGGAAGGGGATTTCGGTCCGAATTCGGACGTCGACATGAGCCATGCATGTGTCGGTCCACGACGTCGAAATCGTCTCAGATTCCACAGGGTGACCGCGAAATCTCGCGGTGTTTTCCGCGATCGTCACAAGCGATGAACACGTCGATGCTTACGTCGATCCCTGCCACTTCAGCACCCCGATTTGCGGTCAAGTAGCGGTCAAGCAGCGGTCAAGTTGGGCGATCTCGGGTTTCTGGTCGAGAATCGCCCCGGATTCCGTCGGGTGGACCGTGACCTGCAGGGGGCGAGAGGTCGCATGATCAGCAGAATGCGCGATAGGCAGACGAACGCACATACGGTGTCTTATCCAAGGGTGATGGCGACGGGCACGAACCTCAAGAGAGTTGTGCTGTGAAGTGGCGTTACCAGCATGGTCGGGAGACGTTCGTTCGGAACTCACGAACAGAGATCGGACCACAATACATTCGTAAACGTAATCGACAGTGGGCGGTCAGGAGGTTTCGCATCGCGCCAACTTTGTGAAGATCCGAATTAGATTTCAGACCAAGACTGGCCCAGAGGCGGTCGAGATTCGTCAGAATAACGAGTTTGCGACGGCGAGATTCTCGGGCGTGGGTCAATCGCCGCTTGTCTCTTTGGAGGTTCGTGCTTTACACTCCGTGGAATGCGTGGATCCACCGACCAAACCCGCCGCACCTTGGAACGCGGTCTTCTATGGACTTGCGTCACCCTCCTGACGCTCCAGGCGGTTTTACCCTTCGCGCATCACATCCTTCACTCGAACGAGCTCCACGCCGTTGCGAGTTCTATCGAGGATTGTCACGAAAGCGCAGATTTGACGACGAACGGTTGTTCGGTCGAATCCGCTGAGCATGATTGCGGCGATGATCACTTCGCCGAGTCCGAGTGTCGCGTCTGTGCGGCGATTCAGTCGCTTGGCCGTTCACTCGTCGATCCGCTGGGTTCCGACAGGAGTTTCGTCGGTACCGGTACTACGCCGAACTCGACCCTCGTTCCCCACGAGGTCGTCTACATCGAGCTTTCTCGCTCGTTCTCATCGTCTCCGCGCGGTCCTCCCGCGCTCTCGATCATTTCCTAACCTGGTTCGATTCTGAGGCTCGAGCACTCCGCTCGAGTTCCACGTTCGAATACACCGCGCGCGCCCGGCGCCCTGACGCAGAGATTCCGTTCCTCGGACGGTTTGCGTCAGAATCCGCGTCTGTGCGCTGCCTGAGATCGAGATGAGAAGAACGAAGCATGTTGTCTGCGACGATTTCCACGCCGGAGCTTCCGGCTGACCTGGGCGATTCGTGCCCACGTGAAAAGTTCGTGGTGGAGGCCGAGCGCGAGCACATTCGTGTGATGCTCTCGGTCGCCCGTCGTTACCTGAACAGCGAGGACTTGTGCTGGGATGCCGTGCAGGAATCCCTACTCGCCCTCTTCACGATCCGTCCGGAGGAGCTTCCCCGGCCGGAATCCCTGAGAGGTTGGCTCCTCCGGGCCGTACGCCTCCGAAGTTTGCACCTCGCGCGAACGCTTCATCGCCGGCGAATTCATGAGGAGGCGTGCGCCTGCCTTCGCTGTCTCGCGCTCGTTTGCGAGCTTTCCGAAGCCGTTGAGCTCAATGAGCTCGTTCGGAGCGTGCGGCGCGAGATGGCGCAGCTTCCGCAGTCGCAGCGCGAGATTCTCGAGATGCGCGACTTTCTGGGGCTCGAGTACTCGGACATTTCGGAACGCCTTCGACTTCCGATCGGGACGGTGCGCTCTCGTCTTCACCGCGCCCGCGCGACGATCCGAAAGCGGCTGATGTCTTCTCAAGAGAGGAGGTTCTCATGCGCATCGTGATGACGGCCGCCATCGTTTCGCTCCTGCCGTGTGGATTCCTGGTCGCGCAGAATGCTGCGCGCGACAGTGACAAATCGGTTCGACGGGTGATTCGCGGCAACTACGAACGACTCTTCTTCGAAAAGGAAGTCAGCCGGCTCGCGGTGGGCGACGAGAACGTTCTCTCCTTCGAACTCCTCAGCACGCGTGAAGCGATCGTGCTTGGCAAGAAGATCGGCCGCACGAACCTCATCGCTTGGTATCAAGCGGGTGGGATTGTCGAGTATCGATTTTCAGTCGAAGAGGATCTAACTCTCCTTCGAGAGGCACTTCGCGATATCGACGAGCGCGTCACCGTCGAAGTCGCCCCGAATCGCCCGGCGTTGGTGCTCCGCGGTCGGGTCAAAGACGTGACGGTCCTTCAGCAGGCCGAGAACGCTGCGCGTCTCTATCTCGCGGCTGGCGGAAGCACACGCAGGGGGGCGCGTCGCGATAACGCTCGGGCCGTCGCCGAGAGCATCGCCGCCTCGCTACGTCTTGCGGCGGGCGCTACGCCCGAGGACACGGAGGAGGGCGACGAGCCCGACGATTCTGCAAGCGACGAGCCGCAGCAGCTCGTGGCTGGTGACGGCGCTGTGATCAATTTGCTCAAGGTCGATTCCGCTCCCCTGTCCCCCGAGGAGAAGGTTCGCGCGGCCATCGAACCGATCGGCGGCTCGGCCGTGACGGTGCGCCGTGTTCTTTCGGGATCGATCGCGGACGACTCCAAAGACGTGCTGATCCTCGAGGGGAAGGTCTCCGATCAGGTGACACTCGTGCGCGTCCTTTCGGTTGCTGCCCGCGTCCTCACGGGGCGCTCGCTACGGAACACCGATGGCGAGACGTTGATTCGCGTCCTGGCGCAGGAAGGTGGAGGAGTTCTCGATGGCGGGGGCGGCGGCCGAGGAGGGCGTAACTCGGGTCTCGGTTCCGGCAGCGGGCGCGGCGGCGGCGGTGGTGCTGGAGGTCGCTCGGGCGGACTCGGCCGCGGAGGAGTTGGTGTCTTTCGCGGGGATATCCAGACGAACGTCGCGCGTGCGAAGGCTCTCGAGGTTGCCGGCGGAAGGATTCTCTCGTTTATCGAGGTGACCGACCTTCCGCTCGTGCGCGTCAACGTGCAGTTCTACGAGATCAACCGTACGCGCGTGCTCAACTACTCGACGGATTGGGGCGCGTTCGTCTCGGATTTCCAGCAGCCTGCTCTTAGGCCTGCGGCTGTCGGGCCGACGTTTCAATCGAACCCCGCGAGTGTCGGTACGTTTTCCGTCGTTGACGTCCAGAACGTCCTCTCGTCGATCGGTGGATCTCTCGGCAATCAATTCCAGCTCAGCGGTGACAACGTCGCTGTCGATACGGCGTTTCGTCTTCTCGAGGCGAAGGGGCTTGCCCGGAGACTGTCGTCACCGACGTTGACCGTGCTCTCCGGCGAAACTGCGCAGCTTTCGATCGGCGGCGAGATTCCGATTCAAGAGATCTTCTCGCCTTCGTCGAACTCGGACGACGCACCTGGGATTTTCGGCTCGGTGACATTCCGGAGCTTCGGAATCTCGCTCGGTTTGCGTCCTCAAGTCGACGAGAGCGACATGATCACGCTCGAGTTGGCCCCTTCGGTCAGCCAGCCGGATCAGCAGCTCACGTCCGTGCTCGTCGACGCGACCGGGTCCGAGCAACCGACGACAGCATTCGAGAGTCGCTCGATTCAGACGAACAGTCGACTTCGAGACGGCCAGAGTCTGATGCTCGGAGGATTGATCAGTCGTGGTGACTCCCGGGATATCTCCCAACCTCCGGTGATCGGTGATATCCCGGTTCTTGGCTGGGCGTTTCGGAGCTTTGGCGAAACCGACGATGATCGCGAGCTCGTGATTCTCGTGAGTCCGACGATTGTTCGCGAGCCACGGCCGGAAGTTGCGCTCTGGAAGTTCTCGGGAAAGCGTGAGCTTCTTCGATCTGCGAAACTGATCGGCGATCGCGAAGAGAAGAGCGAGAGTCCATGAGACACACACGACGTACCGAGGGCGCCGTTCTCGTCGAGTTCGCGATCGTTGCGCTCGTTCTCTACTTGATGATCGCAACGGTGATGACATTCGGGTCGGCACTCTGGGTCGGGCAGAACTTGCAGCAAGTGGTCGACGTCGGTGCCCAGGAGATCGCTCGCCTGCCGCTTCCCGTGGACGCGGAGCTTGGTCTGAGCCTCGAGCGGGGATCCGCGGCGGTGGAATACGCTGCAGACCGTGCTGACTTTCGAGGCGAGATCTACGACGAGCGCCACCTCGTGATCACGCCCCTCCAGCTCGCAGGTCGAAGGCTCTTGGAGTACGCCGACGAAGAGCTGCCGCTCATCAATCGTCTCCTGATTTCACTTCTGATCTGGGATCCCGGCTACGGTGACGACGGCGCGTGGCGATACCCCGGCACGATCGTGCGGAACACTGAGCGTGACGTCGACTCGGTGCTCGTGCCGATCGTCGATAACTCTGCGGGAACGATTCGCTGGGTCGCTCCGGTGGAAGAGATTCAGGTCGACCACGACGATGACGACGGGACGCCGGTGATCGGTCCCTTCTCGTTGGTCCAGCCTCCTCCCGACGACTTGCCTGTGAATTTCATAGCGGGAGTCGTCGCGCTACGCGTGAACTATCCGTTTCAGAGCGCCGCGATGAGCAGCTTTCGACGCTCATCCGAAGGTGACGATGAGCCGAACCTCGATCTCGTGATCGCTGCCGACGACAGCGATCTGACGCCCGCGGCTCTCAGTCGCTACGCTCTGGTCGTCGGCGAAAACGAATACGTCGATGGGCGACCGAACACGCACGCGGGGCGATTCGGTCTCGGCCGACAGATCGCTCTACCTTGGAATCGAGACGGCATTCGTCAATACGGGGTTCGACCCTACCGGCGAGTCATCTCAACTCAGGCCGTCTATCGACGCGAGGTGTTTTCGCGATGAGGCGCAGGCATGACCGAGAACGGGGCAGCGTGCTCGTGCTGTTCGCTCTCTTGGCATTCGGATTCCTCGCCGTGCTCACGCTCGTCGTCGAGATGGGGTCCGTTCTCCTCGCGCGGAGGCAGATGCAGACTGCCGTCAACTCCGCTTCGGCCGACGCGATTCGATTTCGTGACGAGTTACCTTCGGATCGCGACCTCCTGGCTCTCGGCGAGTCGCCGGTGACTCCTCCGGACGCCGACAAGGCTCGACGACAGATGGCGGCGTGGACGGTTCGCAGCACGTACGACGCGGACTTCGATCACGGAAACATCGATCCTGCGAACTCTATGGGCGCAGGACCGGAGGTTTCCCTCGATGGCGGACAGGACATCGGAGGGGGACTGCGGGCGTCAGCACAGATCACCGGTTCATCGGTTTACCGTCCGAATCCGGCGCTGAATCTCGGAAATCTCGTCGGTGGCGACATGGTCGAAGGTTCCTACCTCGGTGGATCCGATCATCGCGAGAATCCTGACTACAGTCGTGCTGATTTTGCTGCTGGATCCGACGCCTTTCTCGTGCGACTGCGACGTACGGACGAAGACTTCTCCGGACAATCCGAGAGCCACACGGCAGGATCAGCCGTTCCGTTTCTCTTTGGTCGTGGCGCGATCGCGCGTGCCGAATCGGGTGACCCTCAAGCGTTGCTCGCTCGTCGCGCACGCGGGACGCGTGTTCGAGCGACGGCGATCACCCAAGCACGGGCGGCGCTCTCTGTCGGTGTTCACGGATTCGGTCAAGACCTCTCCAGCGAGCGCGGTGGGTTACTTCCTGTGCTGGTGACTCGCTCGACGTGGTTAACGTGGGCTGCGCTCGCTGACGCGGATCGCGCTCGCACCGTGACGGAGGTCGGCACTGGATTCCAAACAGACGACGGGCTCACTTTCTCTGCGTTGGTGCTTTCATCGCCCTGTGATGCGGAGCGCGATGTTCGCGTCGTCGGAGACGCTGCCATCACGTCTTTTCCTTTGGAGCTGGTGCTGCCGCCCTCGGCCGTCTCAGGCGTCTATCGCGGCTTTTGTGCGATCGGCGATCTTGTGGACACGGAGTTGAGGATCGTCGGTTTAGCTCCGTTGACGCTCACGCTTGCGGGTCCGGTCGGCGATCTGACGATTACGAGCATCATCCAGGACAGTACACGTGTCGCCCCGTTCAATGCCACGTCGACGTTTCTCCGAGTTTGTCAGTTGGACGGCATTTCTACCTCGAATCTCATGGCTCGGGTCGAGGGACTCGAGGGCGAGGTCACGAGCTATCCCGTCGTTCTCGCTCCGGCGAAGGTTCGGTCCATTCGATGAAAATCGTGAGAAAGACGGAACTCGATACCCTTGGGCGGCACCTTCTCCATGACCCGCAGGTGTTACCGAGCGGACGGACCACTCGATAGTCAAGCAACGAACTTTTTTCCCTCTGGAGGACTCTCAAATGATTCAGCAGAACATCTCGAACAACCGTCGTCGCGGCGCGGCCATGATCGAGTACTCGCTCCTCATCGCCGGCGTCGTTCTCGTCGCCGCCGCAGCGGTCGCCGTCTTCGGTCACAAGACGAACGACCTGGTTTCGAGTGTCGCGGCTACCCTTCCGGGCGCCCACGCGGACGACAACGCTCCTATCATCAGCGGAAAGATCATCGAGACTGCCCCGCAGGATCTCGATGGCGACGGAACGATCGATGGCATCGCCCTGGACGTCGACACCATCCTGGCCAACTCGGATGGTACGGTCGAGCGTCTCGGAGCCAACTTGGGTACGACGACGAGCATTTCGACGCTCGTCGTGGAAGCGGAGTAACCGAACCTGCTTCGGATAGACGAACACCTCATCACTGCGTTAGACGCGATCGAGATCGTGCGCGCCTCGTCAATCGGTGCGCCTGCGGTCTCGGTCGCGTCTGCGTAGTTTTTTCCGTTTGAAAGGAGCTGACATGCCCCGAAGAAAGAAGAGCTGGCTACCCTGGACACTGCTCGTCGTGCTTGTTCTGGGGGCGTACGCCGGGGCTGTCGCGCTTCAGGCGGGCGGGGTCTTGAAGCTCTCCTTCGAGCTTCCGCTCGTTTCGCTCTTTCAGGGGTTTAGCGACAAGTCGCATCGAATCGTCGTTCCCGAGGGCACGATCGCCGTTCCCGTTGCCGCCCAAACCATTCCTGCGTATACGAAGATTCGACGCGATCATGTGTGGGACACGAAGCGAGGCCGGGTTCGCGTCATCTACCTGCCGAAAGATCAAGTTCCCGAGGGAGTATTCACCGATCTCGCGAAGATCGTAGGCCGCGTGCTCGATCATGAGAAGCAGCCAGGGTACGTCTTCACCGAGAAGGATTTCTATCCCAAAGGAACGCGAGAAGGAATCGTCGCTGGAGTTCCTGCGAACAAGATGATGATGTTGATCGAGGCGAAGAAGATCACAGGCCTTCACGGGCTTCGACCGGGTGATCGCTTCGACGTCATCGAGACGATTCCGGTGAAAAGTAACGAAGCCCAACTTCCGAACAGCGGCAAGGGAGTGTACGCCGAGGCCATCGCGCTCGAGATGCAGCTGTCCAACTGGAAGCAGCAGGCCGAGGTTCGGGTCGTCGCGCGCGATGCGTCAGTCGTTTCCCCGGTGGGGCTGCGCGCTCAACCGACCGTAAGCGCGAGCCTGAGCCGCGGAAAAACGACGAAGATCGTTCCTGTTCAGGAACTTTACATCGCGGTGGATCCTGCGGAGGTCGCGCCTCTGAGTCGCGCGATCGCGGTTGGGTCTAAAGTTCGGGCTGTCGTCCGATCCGGTCACGCTGAAGCTTCCGAGTCGATCGTCGTGACCGATCTTCGATCGAATAGTCCGTTCTCCAGTTTCCTCACATCGTCCCCCGCGGGAGGCGCCTCGCGTTATTCAGTCGTGGAAATGATCGGTGCTGGCGAGAGGAAGCTTGTGCCGGTCCCGAGCTACGATCATCGACCGGCGAGGTCGATGGACGACAGCGCGATCGGAATCGTCCCCACCGCTGGGCCGGACTCCGAATCGAAGAATTGATCGAATTCCGGACGAGCGAGCGTGTCATGCGGATTCTGATCGTCAGTACAGACGCTTCCCTGAGAACGGAGGTCGAGTCCGCGCTCGACCCGCGTTCCGAGTCCGTGGTGACGATTCGCACTGCCGACAGCGTCCGGGAGGGGGTCGAGGCGGTCCGCGCGCACGCGCCGGGTCTGACCTTCGTCCAGTACGAGCCGGGGCAGCAGGACGAGTTAGCTCGATTCGCGGCGGAAGTCAGTGCTCACACTCCCGAATGCGTGATCGTCGCGATTTATCGAGCCGAGGTCTTCGGTTCAGGGGCGTCAGAGAGTGACGCGATCATCGCCGGTCTGAGAGCTGGAGTGCAGGATTTTATTCGTCGACCGGTGTCGAGCGAGGATCTCGGGCGCTGGCTCGGGCGACTCGACTCTCGAGGTGCGAAGCGTCCGATCGTGCGTGGCTTTCAGGTCGCGTTTTCGAGCACGAAGGGGGGCGGCGGAAAATCGCCCCCTTCGGTGAACACGGCCGGCGAGTTAGCTCGGTCGGCGCCCGAGCGAGTCTTGCTCGTCGATGCATCGCTTCAGCTCGGTGTGTGCCATACGCTTCTCGGGCTGAATCCGACGCGGAATATCAACGACGTAGCGAGCGAGATCGGGCGCCTCGACGAGACGCTTCTTCGGGAGCTCACCGTTGAGCACGAGAGCGGGCTCCATCTTCTCGCGGCTCCTTCGGATCCGATCGAAGCGACGTCGATCAGCGACGACACGATGGCGCGCATCCTTTCGACAGCTCGACGAGCGTATGACTACGTAGTGGTCGATACGCTGCCGATGCTCGAGTCGGTCGTGCTGGCCGTGCTCGATATGAGCGATCTCGCGTACCTGGTCTCTCAGGCGACGGTCCCTTCCGTTCTCGGGCAGGTGAAGTTCCTCGAAGCTCTCGAGAGCGTCGGAGTGCCGAGAGAGCGACAGCGGATTGTGCTCAATCGCAATCATGCGAGATTCGCCGGCGAGGTCGAAACGAGTGATGTCAGGCGTCGCCTAGAGCGTGAGATCGATTTCGAAGTCCCGTACGACCGGCGTGTATTGACCGCCACCAACGATGGCCAGCCGCTCATGTTAGGGATGGGTCGCAAGTTTCGGGGGGTGAGGGGCGGGGGGGGGGGCAAAGACCCCCCCCAA
>CAYZGY010000025.1:0-6585 GCA_964478085.1 uncultured Planctomycetia bacterium | reverse complement strand
GGCGTGATGCGCAAGACCCAGCTCGGCCGTGGGCGGGGCCCCCACGCCCCCACGACATTCGGGAGGTCGCACGGTTACGCACGTCGGAGAATCAGCGATCGAGTTCTTCCGACTCCGTTACGGTCGTGAATTAGTCCGGCGAGCACGAGACTTCGCCTGCGATGACCGAAAGCGCTCCTCCTGGCTCTTCGGGGGGCGATCGATGAGTGCGGACGAACGTACGTCGTCGAGCTCCGATCGCGACGCTTTACGCCGGAAGATTCGCGCGACCGGCCGATTTTCCTCCGACCGATTCGTCCGTCCGAGCTCCCGCACCCGAGATCGTTCCGTTGATAGCGAGTCCACGTCGGAACCTACGCGCACGCCGACCGACTACGTCTCGGTGAAAGCTGGTCTGCAGGCTCGTTTGATCGACGAGTTGACCCGTCGTGACGTCATCGACGAATCCGAAGAGAAGCTCCTGGCGGCCGTCGACGAGTTCGTGGAACGCGTTCTCGAAAACGAGAGTGTGCCTCTCAACAGTGACGAGCGAGATCGTCTGGTCGACGAGTTGAGGGAAGAAACGACGGGAATCGGGCCGCTCGCCAAGTTGATGGCAGATCCGTCGATTACCGACATCCTCGTGAACGCTCCGAGTCGAGTCTACGTCGAGCGGTTCGGTCGGCTGGAGAAGAGCGATGTTCGATTTCGCGACGACGAACATGTGACCCGTGTGATCGAGCGAATCGCCGCGCGGGTTGGAAGGCGAATCGACTCGGCGTCGCCGCTTCTCGATGCTCGGCTCTCCGATGGCAGTCGAGTCAACGCGACGCTGCCTCCAGTCTCGATCGATGGGCCGACGATTTCGATTCGACGATTCGGGCGACGTCGTCTGCGATCGGAAGGCTTGCAGCGACTCGGCATGTTCTCGGGCGATATGCTGACGACGCTGACGCACGCGGTTCGCGCTCGAATGAACGTTCTCGTCTCGGGTGGAACGGGAGCCGGAAAGTCGACTCTGCTCGGGGCGATGTGCGAAGCGATTCCTGCGAACGAGCGCATCGTGACGGTCGAGGACACGGCCGAGCTCGTTCTCGACCAGGAGCACGTCGTGCGACTCGAGACGAGGCCGCCGAACGTGGAAGGAGAGGGGCGAATCTCCGCACGGGACCTTGTCGTCAACGCTCTTCGCATGCGGCCGGATCGCATCATCGTGGGAGAGGTTCGCGCCGGGGAAGCGTTGGACATGCTCCAAGCGCTCAACACAGGACACGACGGCGGGCTGTCGACGATTCACGCGAACTCTCCGCGGGACGCGATTTCTCGTCTCGAGACGATGGTTCTGATGTCCGGTCTCGACCTTCCCTCGCGAGCGATTCGCGAGCAGATCAGCGCAGCGATTCAGTTCGTGATTCACACTCGTCGATACGAAGACGGAGTTCGCCGAATCGAGAAGGTCTCCGAGATCGTGGGAATGGAAGGCGACACGATTCTCCTCAACGACGTGTTTGAGTTCGAACGTCGAGGGATGGATCGTGAACGTGTGCTGGGGAGCTTTCAACCGACCGGAGTGGTCCCACGATTCGTCGAGGCCTTGCGTGCACGGGACATCGAGTTTCCGATTCATGTATTTCGTCGACCGGGAGATGAGCCGTGATTGTTCCGATCGCCTGGACGGCTGTCGGTGTCGGAGGGGCTCTCGTCGTGGTCGCGATTCGAAAGCGACGCGCGCGAACGGCAGCGCTCGTGCAGCTGCAAGTTTCTCCGGAGTCCCAGGACGAGGAACGAACCGGGGATGAGCCGGACGCTCGTGGAGAGGTCCGGTACGAATCGGGTTTCGGCTGGCTGCCGTATGCTACCGGCCTTGCGGGTTTTGCCTTGCTGCGATGGCTCGTCGAATTGCAGGTCGTATTTGCAGCGTCGTTCGCATCGATTATTGGTATCGTTACGTTGCTCATCGTTTCGTACCTCCGCGAACGAAGCACAGCCTTGCTCGAGAGACAGCTCGCGGATGCGATCGACTTGCTCGTCGCATCGTTGCGGGCAGGGGCAGGCGTGCTGGACTCGCTCGACGACGCAGTTCGAGAATCCAATCGGCCATTGCGTCCGATACTTCAATCGATGCTCTTTCGACTGCGTTTGGGTGACTCTCCGAAAGCCGTGTTCGCAGATCTTGCCGAGGACGTGCCGCTCGAGTCCTTTCGAGTCTTCGCGATGTCCCAGTCGGTTCATTGGGAGGTCGGAGGGAGCCTCGCGACGAGTCTCGCGAACGTCGGGCGTTTCATTCGAGATCGCATCGACGTGAGCAGGAGCATCTCGATTCAAACGGCGCAGGCGAAGATTTCGGTCGTCGCGGTCGCTGTCGCGGCTTACTTCATCGCGTTGGTCGTTTGGCGTGCTCGGCCGGAGGAAATGGTCGGATTCCTTTCCACGAGCCTCGGACGTTGGCTAGTCTCCGGTGCTCTCGTCCTGCAAGCTTTGGGTCTGCTCTGGATGTTTCGTCTGACTCGGATTCGCTATTGATCGGGATTCTCGGGAAGATGGAAGCCCTCCTCAGTGCCTTGGTCTGGATCTTTGCCGCCGCGGCGCTCGCGATGGTGGTGGTCGCGCTGCGCAAGCTCCGCGCGCGAGGGCGAATGCTCGACGGTCTGTTCGAGGGGGAGGTGGAGCCGACGGTTGGGGAGGAGTCGGAGGACTCGGGGCGGGGAGCGCTTCAGCGTTGGCTCTACGTGTCCGGGTTTCGTCGCGCCAGCTCGAAGTACGTATTCCTCGCTGGGGCGATCGCCGCGGCAGTCGTCGGCGTCATCGTCGGGTTCTCGATTCGTCGATCCGAAATCGGCGACACGTTTCGGACATGGCTTGTCGAAATTCCGGGTGGTTCGGGTGACCTTTTGCTGCCGATCGTCTGGTTGGGGCCCTGGATAGTGTTCTCCATTTTCGCATCGATTCCATGGACGGTGGTACGAGCTTCGCGGCGTCGGATAATCTCGGAGATTGAGGAGGACCTTCCGGCAACCGCCGAGATCTTCGCCACCCTCGGAGAGGCCGGGCTGGGTTTCGATTCAGCGGTAGATCGAGTGCTAGGGTCGGCGCCGGAGAATCGAGCCTTGTTCTCGGAGTTGCGGCTCTATCGAAGAGACTTGCTTTCCGGGGTGAGCCGGGCTGTCGCGCTCAGGAACATCGCGGAACGTGTCGATGTTCCACACGTCTCGACTATCGTTTCTGCGCTCGTTCAGGCGGATCAGGTGGGGGCGGGTCTTTCCGGAGTTCTTCGTCAGCAGGCCGACGACCTTCGCCATCGTCGTCGCGAACGTGCGGTGCGGCTTGCACAGAGCCTTCCCGTGAAGTTGACTGTTCCACTGGTCGTGTGCTTTTTTCCCGCGAGCGTGATCGGTGTGCTCGGGCCGACGTTCTATCAGATTTCTCAAATGCTCGAATCTTACATTCAGCGGTGAGTGGCCCGATGAATAGCGCCTATCAACTCAGCCTTCGCTTCCTTCCCGTTGTCCTCGCGTTGTGTGCGTGTTCCTGTGCGACGAGTCTCGAGGGTCTTGACGATCCGAAGGGCGAGCTCGACGAAGTTCTCCGAATCCTCGAACAGAGGGAGGCGGCGGGGAGATATGGTGAGAAGGCACGGCGGGATCTCGAGCGGCTCGCGGTCAAGTATCCGAGAGACGCGGCGATCCTATTTGCGAATGGGGTTTACGCCGCCGAGCGAAACGCCGATGAGCAAGCCGCGGTGTATCTGGATGCTGCTCTGCGCGTGCGAGCCCGCTTTCCGGAGGCCGTCGTGCTCCGTGGAGAGATCGCTCTTCGCGAGGGCAACGTCCGGCTCGCACGTCGGCTCGTTGAGGAGCAGGTTCAGCTGGTGCCTGATCACGCAGGACTCAGGGAGCTTCTCGGAGCGATTGACTACCTGGATCGCGAGTACGATAGCGCTCGGTCTCAGTTGGAACTAGCGCTTAAGCTCGGAGCGCCGCGCTGGAGAGTGGCGTATCACCTGGGGCTTCTTGCCGAGGCGGAAGGCGATTCCATGGCCGCGATCGAGCTCTACGATGAGAGCCAACAGCTCAACGCAGACTTCGACTTGGCGCGGTCGAGGCTGAGGGCTCTGCGAGTCAACGAGTGATTGTGGAATTCGCGGGGATTCGTTTGCGACGGTTCTGCTGCATCTATCCCGCGTTACGTCACCGTCGGGCGTAGCTTACGCGAACGCTTTCGGCCGGTTGGATCATTTAGACCAAACACCTGAAAGGAGTCGTGCGCGGCCCACCGCAGGATTCGATAGTGATGTCTCATGGTCGGTGAGGATTTCAGGAACCAAATTGGTTCTCACGGACTCTCAACAGGTTAAGGCCGTTTGAAGGAGGCTTGAACATGGCGCGATCGGTGAGGCTACCTGCTGTTGCTTGGAATCTGTAGCGTGCTGATTGGCTGCGCGAGCGCGACGCACCGCCCGCATGGGGAGCACGGCCACGTACACGCGCCAGGCTGTGGACATCCCGCCATTCGTCACGCCTCGCACGTGGACTACCTCCACGACGGACACTTGCATCACATTCACGGCGACCACGTCGACGACCACGCGATCCCGGTGTCTGAGTCCAACCCGCAAGGATGTACCGACCAGATCAGCGACCATCGACATGGTCAGGACTGCGGGCATTTCAGGATTCCGCACGGCGACCACTACGACTATGTCGTGGATGGCCGGCTCCACCGTTCGCACGAGGGGCATTGCGACGACCACGGGAAGGTCGAGGTTGTAAACTAAAGCGACTCAGCACTTCGACGCGCTGATTCCGAGACGAGCCTAAGTGCCGGGTAAACTCACTCTGCGGGACGGCCGAGTCCTACGGTGGTTCGCGAGTTACCCTTTTGTGTCCCTGGTCGAAACGTGTTCGAATGTGTCCAAGCGGAGGGTGGCCGAGCTGGGAACGGTCGTATCTTTACGGTTTAGAAACGTTTGGCTACATGTAGCCCGTGTTTCGGACCCCGCATCGGTGGTTTTGAAAACCACTGACGGTTAACCCCGTCCCAGGGTTCGAATCCCTGTCTCTCCGCCATATCTTTCTTCGGGGGCGGGATCTTGGACTCCGTACTCATGAACTTCAAGAGTACCGACGCCGACGACCTCGCAACTGGTCTCTTGAGCGGAATGGACGATCGCCCGCTTCCGTGAGGCTGAAGCCGTGAGGACGATCAAGCCTACAACGCCTTGACCGCGTCGAAAGGCGAGGCTCCGAATCCGGGTGTTAGATCAGCTCCGTCGTGTCGCGAAGCTTGGCGACTGTCTTCGGCAGGTGTTGTTTCTCCAGGACGCCGAGATACTCGTCGATCGACTTCGGCGGGTTCCTCAAGCTCTGACGGTGTCGTCTCACCGCCTCGCAAGCGAGCGGCAACTGCGCGTCGAGGAGCATGGAGAGGAACTCGTCGGGATGTACGGCACGAATTCCGTGGCTCAGGAGAATCGAGTCGGGGAAGTCCTTCAAGTTGAAGGTCAGGATGAAATCGGCCTGCGCGCGAATCGCTGCTGCGAGGACGTGTCGATCATCCGGATCGGGGAGCTCGAGCGAGTGGATGAGTTTCTCGTATCCGTGAACAAGGCCATCGCGAACATGCGCGTCCATCAACCGGCGGGTGCGATCGAGCTGCTCGCGGCGGAGATCCGGACGTGAACGAAGAACGCTTCGAATCCATTCTTCGTGAATGTCGTCGCTCCACTTGGCGCGAAAGAGATCACTCACTCCCAGGTGCATCAAGAGATCGCGGAGTGGGGCTGGGTAGAGGACGCACGAGTCGAGGAAAACGACGCGCTGCGTCAAGAATCGTAGCCCATGTCGAATTCTTGGGCCTGCGCTGCGAGTTCGTCGAGAGCCTTGAGCCGCTTGCGGTCGATTTCACTCTTGTAGCGGAGCACGTCGACGAGACGGACGCGGCGATGCGTGCCGACCTTTCGGGACGGGATCGCGCCCTCGTCCAGAAGGCGCACGAGATACGGCCGCGACACGTTGAGGGCGTCGGCGGCCTGCTGCGTCGTGAGTTCGGCTTGCACCGGGAGCAACCGGACCGCGTTGCCCTCGGCGATTTCGGCGAGCGCCCCCTGAAGAAGACGCAGGAGCGAGGCCGGGATCTCGATGGGGTCGACCGGCTCGTCGCCGTCGACCTCGAGGCGAACCGTCGCGCAATCGGGATCGCTCGAGAGGACTTGCGCCAGTCGTCGGCTCGACTGGAGAGCGAGCGCGGACTCGTCGGCGGTCGGGGCGTGAATTTCGTTTTCGGTGGGCATCTTGGAGATCCTATGGAGAGGTGTGAGTCTCCTGTGATTCTGGGATGTATTCGAAATAATCGCAACATTCGAAACGAACGCAACCGCGGTTTTACGCGCGGAATGCTGCTCGGGCCCGGTTTTGTTACCCTGATGTGTCCCTGGTCTGGACGTATTTAGATGCGTCCAAACGTGTGTTGGCCCCTCGCCGAGCGGTCGTATCTCCGCGGTTTGACGACGTTTGGCTACATTTCACCCGTGTTTTCGACCCCGCATCTGTGGTTTTGAAAAGGGTGCAGTTTTTCCCTGGCACGTTCGCGTTATGACGTAACTCCCAT
>CAYZGY010000024.1:0-22992 GCA_964478085.1 uncultured Planctomycetia bacterium | reverse complement strand
GGGAGGCCGTAACATCTACAAAGACCTCCTCTCCGTTAACACCGGGGGGTATCGCGAGTAGGGCGAAGAATAAAACGGCTCTTTCCGGTCGACCTATCATGTATGCTTCACGTTTCATTTCCGCGTTCCGCCCCTTGTCGAGCGATCCAGTGATTATACCTTCTTCTCTCGTCCGCGGTAGCCGCACGCTGCCCCCCACCTGGATCGTCCTGACCGTTCTGGTGGCTTTCGGGGGGCTCACAGGTTGCGGGAACGACGACGAGTCGTCGACGAGCTCGGCTGAAACGGCGACGGCGCGAGCGGAGCAGCTCGAGAAGGCCGGAAAGTTCTTCGAAGCGGCCACAGCGCTCGAGAAGGATCTCGCCGCGACGAATGGTGATGACAAAGCGCGAACTCTCGAGCGGGTCGCCCAGCTCTACCATCAGGCGAAGGACTACAAGAGATCGCTCGCGACAGCGAATCGGGCGTTAGCCACGAAAGACGAGGGAAGACCCTCCGAAAACCTCCTATTCTTGCGTGGCGACAGCTTACGCCGACTCCAGAAGCCGGCCGAGGCGACCGAAGCCCTCGAGAGCGTCGTCTCGATGAACCCCCAAAACTACGACGCGGCGCTGTCACTCGCCTCGCTCCGATTTCGCGGCGCAGATGCCAAGTCCGCCCTCGAGCTCTTCGAGCAGTACTTCCAGCGAGCTCCGAAGAATCATGCACGCCAAGGCGAGGCTCGACTCGAATACGGCCGCGCCCTGCGTCGCGCGCGACGCTTCCAAGAAGCGGCGGACCAGTTCATGAACCTGCTCGAAGCCGATCCGTCGGACCGGCAGTATTACTCGGAGCTCTCGCAGACGCTCTATCGCATGCGACTCCGCGAGCAGGGCAAGTTCGTCGAGGGTCTCTATCGTGGCCTCTCCGAACGCGCGTTCGAGGAGTACGCGCAAGAAGGCCTGATGAAGGCAGGACGCATCGGCATCGCGCTCGCGCAAACGGCGCTCAATCGCTCGCACCACCGCGATTACGCGTCGGCGCTGCGACTCTACCAAGAAGCGATGGCGAACGATCCGCACGACGTGCGCATCCCGATCTACTACTCCGACCTGTGCATCATCATGCATCGGTACTCCGACGCTCGAGAGGCGATCGCGAAGTACCTCGGCCGAAAGCCGAAGCTGGACTCCGGCCTTCACGCGGCTCGTGCGAGAGTCGAGCTCGCAGCCGGAAGACCCGACGAAGCCGCGAACGCTTGTCGTCGCGCGCTAAAAGCAGCTCAGACCGAGGGAGACGCGGGAGGACCGATCCGCGGCCAGGTCTCGAAGAGAGACGCCGCGCTCGATCTCGCCGAGGCGTCGATTCTCCTCGAACGACACACCGACGCCCGCACGCTTCTCGCCAAATGGCCGAGCGACGCGCAGAATCTTCCGCCGTCGCGAGTCTCGTATCTCCGAGGTCGACTGGCGATCCTCGACAAGCAGCCGGCTCTCGCGCAGACGTTTTTCGGGCAGGCCGAAGCGACCAGGGGAGGCGACTCTCCCGAGCTCAAGTGTTGGAAACTGGTCCCAGCGTTGCTTCTTTCACCGGATCAGACCCGATCTGTGCTCAAGACCGTCTTGGAACAAATGCCGGTGCACCCCGAGCAACGCTTTCTCTGCCAGACGATCATCGACAACCCGACGACGGATACGGAGTCGAGAAACCTCGCGGACGAAAGACTCGGCCGCATCGAGTCCTTCGAAGCCAGACGCTCGGCGATCGACAAGGCGCTCCAATCCAAGCCCTACGATCAGTGCGCCAAGGAGTACGAGCAGCTCGGCGACCTCTACATGGCCGTCAGCGACATGCGCTGTTTTACGCACTACCTGCTCGCGGCGGACCTCGACGAGAAGAACGCTCGTGTCGCCAAGGTTCTCCTCAACGGGCTACGTGCCCACAACGACTACTTCGTTCGGCTGAGGCTGCTTCGACGCCTGCTTGCGCTTTCACCGAACGAACACGTCGTGATACGAGAGATCGCCGAGAAGTACCTCACGCTTCACGTCAAGCTCGGCGAAGCCGAATCGCTCGCGAGACGCTTCCACACGATGCAACCGTCGGTCGATTCGTACGAGCTACTCACGCGCGTCTTGCAAGTGCAAGAGAAGAAGGACGAGGCCAAGAAGCTCGCGACCGAGGGAGTCGCTCGGTATCCCCAGAGCAAGATCCTACTCGGCGTTGTCAGCTCCCCCTGATTCGCCTTCGACGATCACATGACGTCGATCGAGCTCGAGGCCTCGAATCTCCGTTCGACGTCCGGTTCTCGGCCACAACACCTCGATGAGCTCGATCTCCTCCGCGCGACCGAGTCCGATGTTCTGCTCCAAGGGGTTGGCGCCAAAGCTACCGCCGCTCGAAACCCAGCGGTAGATCGACCGTCGCTTCTGCCCCTCGCGAATGACCACGCGAACGCGTGAACCGATCGCCGAACGATTCGACTCCGACCCGACGAGCTTGAGCGAGACCCACCGATGGTCGAAGCCAGGGTTCTGAAAGAGAGCGTCGTGGTAAGCGTCGCCGGGATAAGCACCGCCGACCTGCTCGAAGATGTCGACGTCTCCGTCGTGATCGAAATCGCAGAGCGAAACCGCATGTCCCTTCTGCAGCAAGCCGACTCCGGCCGCCATTGTCACGTCGACAAATCCCCGCCCGGGTCGATATACGCAGAGCACATTCGGTAACAACGTTCGGTATTCGGGATCTCCCGTGCCGAGGTAGAAGTCGAGATAGCCGTCGCCGTCGACGTCACCGAAGTTGGCTCCCATCGGAAGCATCGGAAAGACCAGGCCTTCCTTTTCCGCAACGTCCTCGAAGCCGCCCCTGCCGTTCGACCGGTAGAGACTCGCGCGCTCGTAGAGCGGTGGCTTCCCCAGATAGTGCCGGGCGAGCTCTCGCCCGCGACCCGAATACGAAGGAACGAACAAGTCGAGTTGGCCGTCGTTGTCATAGTCCCAAAACCAAACGGGAAAGCTCGCCGCTGGCTTCGCGATCCCCTGGAGCGCAGTCACATCCTCAAACGTGCCATCGCCACGGTTACGAAAGAGCCGATTATCTTGCAGGTAGTTGGAGACGAAGAGGTCCGGGTAGCGATCTCCGTTGTAATCTCCCCACGCCGCCCCCTTCGTCAGTCGGTAGTTCTGAACGCCGGCCTGTTCGGCGACATCGACGAACTTCCCGTTGCCTTCGTTTCGAAACAGCTGACACGGGCCACTAAACCGCGGCGTCGTTTCGTTGCCGACGAAGAGGTCGAGGTCTCCATCGAGATCATAGTCTGCCCACGCGGCGACCTGTGTCGGATACAGTGTGTCAGCGAGTCCGGCATCGAACGTTACGTCCGTGAAAGTTCCATCGCCGTGACCGCGCAAGAGCGAGTTCGGATGCTGCCCGGCATCGGACAACCAAGCTCCTCGCAAGACGAGCGCATCGAGGTGGCCGTCGTTATCGTAATCGGCTTGGACCAGGTTGAGCCCTCCGAAGATGCCCTCGAGCCCGGACCCTTCGGTGCGGTGGACCATTTTTCCGCCGCCGTCGTTTCGAAAGTATCGGATCTGTCCCTTCGTATCCCACGTCGAGGTCAACAGGTCGAAATCGCCGTCTCCGTCGAAGTCGTCGAAAATCGCGCCCCCCGAGAGATTGAACGAGTTGACGCCGACCTCCGCGGAGACGTTTCGAAAGCGTGGAAACTCGATCGACGATCGAAACGCACCTTCGGAAATTCGAAGACGCTCCGGAACTTCCTCCGGGTACTTACCGAGCGTCATCGACGCAAGATTGAGAAGCCAGATCCCGTGATCATGCTCGGGATCATTTTCCGTCGACAGCTCGATCACTTGGCGAAAGAGACGTATCGCCTCGGTCGAACCACGCGGACGGGTATGCAGGCCGCCACCGCGAATCGGAACGATGCAGCTGTCGGCGTTTGCTTGCGCGCAACAGTTCTCGGTCTCGGCAAGGCGCAAGTAGGCGACGGCGTAACGGAAAATTGTCTGCAGCGCTTTCGTTCTCGATATTTCGCCGCGGAGCTTCGGAAGCAAACCTGCCGCAGTCGAAAAATGCTCGAGGCTCTGGCTCTCCTCCCCGTAACGCAATCCGAGGATGCCGGCCTTGTAGTTGAGCTCCCAGAGAGATCGAGGCGCACCGCCGGGACCGGCTTCGCGAATCGCTGCTTGAACGTCCCGAAGCATCTTGTCGCCGAGATATCGGTTCTCCTGACGCGTGCGTGTGGAAATGTCACGCAACGCCTCGACCATGCGGCGATGGGATTCGGGCCGTTCGAGTCGAGACTCGTTACCGCGAGCAGGCTTCGTTACCGAGGTCGTCGAATCATCGCCTTGGCAACTGACCAACGCAATCGTCAAGCACGCGGCACGAACGAATCCACGGCGTACGGTACCAACAGTTCCCATATTCCTTCTACTGGCTCAGCGTGGCTCCGAACGAGTCTACCATCTCACTCGAATACAGCGAGTTATGGCTTAGAACCCACAAACTCGAGTCCGAGCTCCTCAGCGTTGAGGATAGACGGCGCCCGCTTCGGAAGCTCCGTCGCGACGTCGCCGTCGAGGAACTCCTCGGCAACGAGACTCGTCGTCACCGGATAGCCCTGAAGAACCGCCGCAACGTTGCAAGCAGCGAGCGTCGCCATCCCCTCGCGCGTCCAATCGGTCGCGCTGGCGATGTGCGGGACGATAACAGCGTTCGGGAGATCCACGAGGCCGTCGGCGAGCGCCGGCTCGCGCTCGAAAACGTCGAGCCCGGCGCGGAAACCCGGCTTCTCACGCATGTGAGCGACGAGCGCCGCTTCGTCGATGACCGGTCCACGGGCCGTGTTGACCAAGAGCGCATCGTCCTTCATCAACGCGAGACGCTCGGCGTTCATCAGGTGACGCGTCGCATCGTTGAGCGGTGTGTGAAGACTGACGACGTCACTCGCGGCGAGCAGCTCTCCGACCGTCTCGACTCGACGACACGTGAGCTTCGGCGCTCCTTCGGCAGCCGTGATGCCCGAGTAGTCCTCGAAGAACTTCTCGAGATCGTCACGCGTCTCGACGTCGTAGTAGAGGACGTTCATCGCATGCCCGGGCGCGAGCATGCGCGCGAAGGCCGCGCCGATGCGACCGGCGCCGATGATGCCGAGCGTGCCTCCCCAGAGCCTCTTGCCGAGGAAGAGATCCGGGAGCCAGCCGTCGAACTTGCCGGCGCGAAGGAAAATGTCCGACTCGACGACGCGACGTGCGGCGGCGAAGGTCAACGCGACGGCCATCTCGGCGGTCGTCTCGGTCAGAACTCCGGGCGTGTTTCCGACTGCGATGCCTCGCTCGGTCGCCTCGGGGATCTTGACGTTGTCGAAGCCGACGGCGTAATTCGAGTAAGCCCTTCCACCGGCAGCCTGGAGTGCGCCGAAGAGGTCGGCGGCCCAGGGCTCGGTCAGCTGTCCGATGGCACCGTCGCAACGATCGCCCATCGCTTCCACGATCTCGTCGACCGACAGCACCGAGCGCAGCTCCGAGATCACGATCTCGCAGTCCGCGCTCGCGAGAACGTCGACCCAGCGAGTGCCGGGGAGGTCTTTCGTCACGACGACGCGGCGTGAGCCGCCTGCATTCTCTGTTCGCCAGGACATCGTCTGTTTTCTCCGAATCTGCTCTCTCAGCCCGACTCGCGAGCCTTCTGGTGCTCGATCAAGACGCGAGCACCACGCTCGAAGTGCGGCCGGAAGCGCTCGTCGAAGAAGAACTTGTCGACGAGCGGTTGCTCCGATTTTGTATTGTGCTCCGTCCCGTTGAAAACCGGAAAGCCCCTTGTTGCCGCTTTCTCGACGATGTCGAGGAGGCGCTCCGCAGTATTGCGGTCCGGAATCACCTCGATCGCGCGAATCTCGAGATCCTCGAGACGATCGTAGAGCGCGTCGAGATCCTCCTCCCAGGGCGTCACGGGATTGCCGAGGACGGGGTATGTCGGAATGGCTCCCAGATCGAGCGAAAGTGAGACCATTCGCTCGACGGGAATGAACGCTTCGGGTGACTCTTCGACAAAGGCCGGCTTGCCCGACTTGAGGGTCTGGGCACGCACGAGATTTTGGAAGCTCGCGTTGTCACGCAGCGTCTCGACGGTTACCTCCGTCTCGAGCAGAGTCTCGCCAGCTTCGCGACGGGCGTTCTCGTCCGTGAACTCCGATTCGAGATAGCGGGCCGCAGCCTCGGACACATGGCGCTCGGTCGGCTGCCCATGCGGCGTAAGCGCGAGCACATCGTCGAAGTCGAGCGCGTCCGCCTTCCCGAGCTTCGTCTCGATCCACGCGCAGAGCTTCGCGGTCATCTCGCGATTGCGTGCGAGGAGCGCGGCGTTCATCGTCGCGAGGTCGCGCTCGCCCTGACAGCCCGGAGGGAAGTCGCGGGTGACTCCCTTTGCCGTCAGGTACGTGCGTCCCGGGTTGCTCGGATCGTTCACGGTGGCACCCGCGCGAAACGCCTCGTCCCAGGTCGCGACCGCTTCCATGCTGAAGAGCGGCTCGACGCCCGCGATGCGACAGGCCGCGTCGAACTCGGGATGACCCGCGATCGTGTAGTGATCGTTGATCCCGAAGATCGCGAGGTCTGCGAGCCGCGCCTGCCAAACGGCGTCGGAGGGCGAAGCGAAGTACGAGAACGACTTCGCGGTGTGAACGTGCGTGTTGATCCCGCCGGGCTCACCCGTCGCCGAGATCTTGCCGGCGTCGAGCAGTGCGACGAGATCTTCGAGCGCGTCAAGACGCGTCAGCGATTCACTTCCGGCCTCGAAACCGTTCTCGCCGAGATCCGGGCGGCGCAACCGCGATTCGAGCTCGGCCCGCGCCTGCGCCGTCACCGCACCATCACCTGTCCGCCGTCGACGACGAGCGTCTGGCCCGTGACTCGACGCGCGCGATCGGAGAGCAGGTAGACGCACGCCTCGGCGATATCCTCCGGCTCGATCTCCTTCGCGAGCGGCGACTGCGCCGTGTAGAACGGGATGACCTCCTCGGGTCGGATTCCCTTCTTCTTCGCGCAGACCTTGATGTACTCGTCGTTCCAGATCTTCGAGCCCTTGAAGACGTTGCCCGGCGCGACGCAGTTGACGCGGATCCCCGCGGGACCGAGCTCGAGTGCCCAGCCGCGCATGAGATGAATCTCGCCGGCCTTCGTCGCGTTGTACGCCGAGTTGGCCTTGCTCGCGTCGAGACCCGACTTGCTCGTCAGCTGGATCATCGAGCCGCCGGCGTCCTGCTTGAGCATCCAACGCGCGGCTTCGCGCGTCATGAGGAAGTAGCCGGTCAAGTTGATCTCGAGCGTCTTGTTCCAAGCGCCGAGCGGAAAGTCGACGAGATTGAAGGCCGGTGCGATGCCCGCGGCGTTGACGAGGCAGTCGACGCCTCCGGCCGATGCGACGAGACTCTCGAAGGCCTCGGCGACGGACTCCTCGCTCGTGACGTCGCAGAAGACCGGCAGATAACGACCATCGGGAAACTCTCGGCTCGCGGACTCGAGCCCGTTCTGATCGACGTCTCCGGCAAAGACGGTCGCACCCGCTCGAATGAGTCCGGTCGCGATGCCCTTGCCGAGACCGCTCGCCGCCCCCGTGACGATCGCGACGCGGCCGGTGTGCGAATCGTCACCACCACCGAGCAGACTGGCGCGGAAGGTCTCGACTTCCCAGTTCTCGATGAAGCGCGCCTGCGGTCGCGACAGGAAGCGCGGGCCGCCCGCCTTCTTCGCGCAGAGAAGCGTGACCATCGCGCTGCGGTAGACTTCCGAGACGACCTTGAGCTGACCGAGGTTCTCGGCCGCGTAGTAGACGCCGTCGCCGGGAACCAGGATGACCTTCGGATCGATGCCGCGCTTCTCGCGGTAGCTCGCGATGGCCTTGTCACGCGAATCCGCGGTCTTGCCACGCAGGACGATCGGGACCGTGCCGCAGTAGACGATCTGATCCGGCGTGAACGAGCCCTTCGTCGCCTGATCGAAGGCCGACTTCGTGCGGATGAACTTCGCGGCGACAGCGCTGTCGTCTCGACGAACGACCGCGATCTCCGCACCGGCTCGCTTGAGCGCACCGCGGATCGCCGTCGTCCTCTCGAGCGCCGTCTTCTCCTTCGGCCCGCGAACAGTCGAGCCGGTCCCGTTGAGCGAGACCGCATTCACCTTGGCAAAATCGACCGGATTCACTCTTCCGAGGTCCGCCCACTTCTCACCAGCGTTCGTCAGCTTGCGAGAGAGGGAGAGACACTTCTTGACTTCGGGCGCCGCCACAAACAGCCCATGATTCTCGAGGAGGACGACCGTCGGTCGCTTGCCGTGATCTTCGACGTACGCGTCGATCGCTCGCTTGACGTGCGCCGCAAGCGTGAAGCCCGGATCGAAGTACGGAATGTAGAGAGGCTTGCCACCGACGAGCTCTTGAACACGCTCCGCCGACTTCTGCGACGACAGAAGCGCGTTGAGACCGACCGGATGCGTATGAATGACGACACGGTCGAGCAGCGCGTGAAGACTCGCTTCGACCGATGGACGCGCGCCGGCAGGCTCCGCGACGGTCGCTTGGAGACGTCGCAAAACTTCGGCTTCCCTCGGCTGCGCCTTCATGCGCGCGAGCTTCGCGTCGTCGAGAATGTCGATCGTCGCTTGCGTGTCGACCTTCGCCCAACCGCGGCTTTCGTCCATGTGCGCGAGCGCGGTGCCTGACGCCTTCACGTACATCGACTCGCCGTCGCGCGACTTCACCGACGTGTTGCCACCGCCGCCTTGGACGAGGTCCGGATCCGCGCCGACCGCTCGGGAAATCTCGATCAATTCCTGAAGCGGACCGCTGACGCTCTTCGAGCTTGCCACCATCGGGACAGTCCTCTGCCTGGGAGCTTCTGAATGCGAAAAGAACGGCGAACGATCGATCGCCGACTACTTCGGCAAGAGCGCCGAAATCATCTCGGCCTCTGCTTGCTTCGACCAGACGCCGCTCTCGACCTCGGCTTTGACCTCCGGCGAAAACTCGACGAGCGAAGGAAGGTCCTCGATGCGCGTCAGCGGAAGGTCCGGAAGCTGCGGGTAGAGGATCGTCTTGTTCGTGATCGTTCCCTTCGCGACCGCATCGACGCCTTCGGCGCAGGCCTTCATGCCGACGACCGCACCGGCCGAATCGTTCGTGTCCATGTCGCCGCGCTCGGTCTGACGGAGCACGTTCTCCATGTCCTCGACGCGAGATCCCGAGTTGCCGGTGATCGTGTGCTGATCGTAGTGGATATCGCCGAGGTTGAGATCACCCTCGCCGCGCTTGAGTCCGGCGAAGAGGTTGAGGACGCCGTAGCGCTTGAGGTACTTGCGCGAGTCGTTGACGACCGCGGCGATCTGCGCGCAGGCGATGATGTAGTCGACGCCGCCCGGAGCGAGCTCGTTGATCTTCTCGTCGAAGTCCGCATTGCGAGGATCGAGACAGACCAGCTCAGCGCCGGCCTCCTCCGCGCTCTTACCGTAGCGATCCGTGACGGCCTGGAGTCGCTCATCGCTGACGTCGGTGACGAGGATCGTCTCGAGTCCCGCGAGCTTGCCGCGACGCTTGAGTCCGATCGTGCGGATCAGGTGCATCTGGCCCATCGGTCCACCACCGCCGAGCACCCAGGCGACGCGATCGGTCGGCTGCAGGTCCGCGCGCTCGTACGAAGCTTCGATACAAGCCCACGGCTCGACGAGGGAAGCCTGCGAGAAGCCGATGTCCTCTTCGACCTTGATCAGGAACTCCTGCACGCGCTCGTCGAAGACGCCGTACTGGATCATGCCGCCCCAGATGGCGTAACCGACGGCCGTGTCGTACTTGAGCATGTCGGCCTGAACGATGTAGCGCTCGCCGACCTGGAACTTGTCCTTCGCTTCCTCACCGACCTCGACGACGGTGATCGAGATCTCGTGGCCCGGCACGACCCTGTCCTTCGCCATGTCGTAGCCCTCGAGGCGCGGGTGATCTTGTCCCGCGTTGACGACCTTGACGTCGGAAAAGCAGATGCCGTTCGAATCCGAGCGGAAGCGGATATCGCGCGGCCCGAGTGCCGGCGTGTCGATCTCTTCGAGGTGGAAATTCTCGAGCCCCTTGCCCGTCAGCTGCCAGCACAGCGTCTTCGCCGGCACGTCGAATTCCTGCGTCTTGTACTGACTGAGGCGTTCCTGCGCGGTATCCGCGATCGAGGGCATCTCGAGAATATCTCCTGGATTCGGAAAGGTGGGCGGGGAAAGACAAACCCGCGATTATCGCAGGTCTGAGGGCTAAATCAAGGTCGAGGGCAGCCCGCTAAACCCTACGAGCACAAGAGCTTAAAAACACATACAGATCGATCGAGCCGTTCGCCAGCGAGCAGCCCTACCATCCCAGAACGAATCTCAGCTGGGACGGAATCCCAGCCTTCTCGTATCCACAGAACGAGATGCCCAAACCCGCAGTTTCACCACTGATCGCGCTCGCCGACCGGGATCTGGAAATCCCGAGCGGCCTCTCGAACCTCGAGAGCTTTCGCGCCTGGGCTCGTTCCGCGGATTTCCCCGAAAGGGACGGATCGACTGGCTCGGCGGGCGCCTCGAAATCGAGATGTCACCAGAAGATCTGAACACACACGGAAGTCCGAAGTCCGCGATCGCCGAAACGCTGTTTCAAGCAATCCAAGAAACGGATCGCGGGCTCGTCGACGTCGATCGCGCCCGAATCTCCTCGCCGGCAGCCCGATCTCTCGGCCGAGCCCGATGTGACGATCCTCCTATTCGATACTGTCGAATCCGGCGCAGCCAAGCTGATCCCCGCCGACGGTGACGGCTTCCTGGACTCCCCGACGGTCGGCAGCCCCGTCCGGCTCATCCGACGGGCGACCCGCGCGGGCATGACCGTCTTTCGACTCGAGATCGCCGAACGGTCCTAGTTTCTCAGTTCGCGTTCTTCGCCCGCAGGTACTTCGAGTTGAGGCGCTCGATGAGGTCCGTCGTCATGTCGAGCGACGGACGGACGTAATGCGTCAGCGGCCAGCTGAGGGGTTGGCGGCTGAGCCCCTTGAGGACGAGCTGCTTCTCGAGGACGACGTCGTAGCCACGGTCGCTCGCCATCGCACGGATCTCTCGAATGATCTCGAGGTTGATCTCCTGGATGATGCTGTCGCGACTCTGGTAAAGCTTGCGCAGCTCCTCCTCGAACGACTTCTCCTTCGTCGAGAGGTCGTCGATCTTCTTCTGCTCGGCTTCGTACTCGGGTGAGCCGACCTCGTACTTTTCGAGCTCGTTTTGAAGTGCGGTCTTCTGCGCCTTCAGGTCGCGGCCTTTTTCGAAGAGCTCGTTCGCCTTGGTGTCGACCTCGGTCTTGCGATCGATGCTCTTCTTGTACTCGTTGAAGACCTTTTCGGTCTCGACGACAGCGATGCGATTGTTCGCGCGGGGTGAGCCGCCACCACGCATCGGAGTGCAGCCGACCAGGATCGGCGCAGTCGTCGAGATCACGAGCAGGGCGCGGAACGTTCTCACGATTTCGTCTCCACTTCGGTGACTTTCAGGAGGCCGAAACGGCCGGCTCGGGCAGTGTACGCTCGATCTCGCCCACACGGTAGCCGTATCCCGGCCCCGAGATCGTCGAAAGATCGACCGATCCCGCACGACGCTGGTAGATCCCCGGATGCACCTTCGCCTCGGGCAGCGACGCTTCGGGGTAGAACTGCATGCCGTTCGTCTCGACCCCCATGATCGTCCCGGCGTGAGCAGCCAGCAGCACGTGCGGCACCTGCGCGAACATCGGATTGGTCAGGTCCTGAACCATGAGCGTCATGCCGTGCGCCTTGGCCCAGCAGAGACTCAGGATGGCGCCGGTCTGCGTCTTGCACGTCTTGAGCGCGACGCCCGTCCAACCGAGCTCGCGCCCGAGACGCACGAATTCCCAGTCGTGCGCGCTCTCGTCCATGAAGAGCGGCTTGCGAGCCGAGACGCTGCGCACGTCGATGCGATGCTTCTCGAGCTCGTAAGGGAACGGCTGCTCGACGTAGAGAATCATCCCGTAAATCCGCGGGTGCTCGTCGACGAGCCGATCGAGGATCTCGTTGACGTAGTCGGGTTCCTCGACCATGCAATTGAAGTCGGTCGTCAGCCAAATCACTCCCGTCTCGAGAGCGATCTGGCCGATCGCGACGAGGCGCTCGTAATCCCACGCGGCGTCGTCGCCGCGAAGCTTGACCTTGAGGCACGTCAATCCGTCCCGCTCGATCCAATCGCGCAAGAGAACCGGGTAACCGTCGTCGGGTTCCGAGCCGTCGAGCTCCGACGCGTCGATGAGATCCTTCCCGCCGACGAGATGCCACGCGGGGATCGACTCGGGTCGCTCGCTCGTGAGGAAATCCGCGGGGTAGAGACCCGCGAAGTCGATGTCCCCACGATCAGCGGCGGGCTCGAGAAACTCGGCGAGGTCCGAGCTCATGTACTCGGAGTTGTACGTCGCGTAGATCGAAACGTCGTGGAGAACTCCGTAGGCATCGTGAAACGCGATGTCGAACGCCGAGCAACAAACGAGCGCTGCAAGCCACGGCATCGGCTCCGAATCCGCACGGCGCGCGTTGAAATCATCGAGCTTCGCCTCGAGGACCTCGTCCTGGAACGCACGACCGACCTCCATCGGGTGCCCGCTGCGATCGAAGGTCGCCCAGGACACGGCGAGCTCTTCGGTGAACGAGCAAAGCGCAGCCTCACGCTCGTCGTAGGAGAGCGAGCTCGGCCAGACCCACGCGACGCTCAACGGAGTTTCGCCCCACCCGCTCGCGGTCGCGCCGGACTCCGTGCGCACGTCGAGCCGTACGCGGGCGCAGATGACTCGCGTGAGCGTTTCGGCTCCGAACTTGAGCGGCACACGCATCTCGACAGGAAGAAAGTACAGCGTCGCGCCACTCGCGCGTACGTCGGTCGGTTTCGACATCGGAGATCAATATCGCTTTCTCAGACGAGCTCGGGGATGACGAAGGGCTCGCGGTAGTCGCGCTTGACAAGCTTGTTCGCCGCATCGTCCGCGACGATCTGCTCCGTCTTCGCGTCGAAGCGAATCTTGCGCCCGACGCGATACGCGAGGTTGCCGAGGTGGACGAGCACGGCGCTTCGGTGACCCTCCTCGATGTCGGCGTTCGGGAGCTTTCGCGTGCGAATCGACTCGACGAAGTTCTCCTTGTGCGGCGGATCGGGGAAGCGTCCGTACTGCTGATCGATGACCTTGCCGTCGTTCGTGAAGACCTGCCAGCCCCCGCCGTGGCGGCCGAGGACCATGAGCTTCTTCGAGCCGTAGAACTCGATGCGCGTCGCGTTCTGTGCCCACTTCGGGAAGACGCTTCCGCCGCGAATCTGCCCGTTCGTCTTCGCCATGTACGGAGCCCATTGGGTCAGCTCGAACGTCATCAGCATCTTTTCGAACTCGAAGCTGACAACCTGCGTGTCCGGAGTTTCGCGATCGTCCTCGAAGGCGAAGTTGCCGCCCGAAGCGTGGACGGCCTTCGGGAAGTCGACACCCGACAGCCACCGTGCGATGTCGAGCTGATGGACGCCGTCGTCGGCCATGTCGCCGCCCGAGTATGCCCAGTACATGTGCCACGTGCCGTGAAAATGCGCTCGGCTGAACTCACGATGCGGCGCGGGGCCGAGCCAGGTGTCGTAGTCGAGTCCTTCGGGCGGCGTGTCGCCCTTCGGAGCGCGGTACGGTCCGCCGCTCTTCATGTTGAAGACCTTGCAGAGGTGAATCTTCCCGATGCCTCCGCCCCGGATGTGCTCGAGCGCCTTCTCGACGTACGGCGCGCTGCGATTCTGCGTGCCGACCTGCACGATCCGCTTGTACTTGCGCGCGGCTTCGACCATCTTCCGCCCCTCCCAAACGTTGTGGGACGGCGGCTTCTCGACGTAGACGTCTTTGCCGGCCTGGCACGCGAAGACGGTCAGAGGTCCGTGCCAGTGATCGGGCGTCGCGTTCGTGATGGCGTCGACGTTCTTGTCGTCGAGGACACGGCGGTAGTCGAGCTCGCGCACGGGCGCCACACCCTGACGATCCTTGCAATAGCCAACGATCTTGGCGCCACGAGACGGATCGAGATCGCAGATGTACGGCACCTCGACGTCGCGTCGGTCGACGAATCCTCGAACGAGCGACGAGCCGCGCCCACCGACACCGACTCCCGCGATGCGCACGCGCTCGCTCGGCGGAACGGCACGAACCGGATTGCGCGCCGTGAGCACCGACGCGCCAGCACCCATCCAAAACACGTTCTTACTCGTGCTCGCGAGAAACTCGCGACGACTCTCGGTCGGGTATTCGAACGGAAGATCTCGCGACATCGTTTCGTCTCCGCTGATCGGCTATCGGCACTCGGCGCCTGGTGAGAAACCTCAACCTTCGAACGAATCGTCACTATACCGCTCGTCGCGGCCACGCTGCAAAAGCCAATGGCGCACGGCCCAGCCGAAAACACAGCGCGCCGCGAACGCGGCGATCACTTGGAACAAAACGATGCCGAGTGATCGCTCTGCCCCGGCGAGCGCTTCGGTCAAATCCGTCGCCAGGTACGAGTACACGAATCCCGCCGGAATCTGCCCCACGAGCGTCGCCCAGAAGAATGGCCAGGCTCGCATCGAGCTCATCCCCGCGACGTAGCTGATCGGGTCGAACGGAACGAACGGAAGGAGACGTGCAACGAGAACTGCCGCGGTGCCATGCTCCTCGACGAATCCTTCGGTCTCGCGAGCCGCTTCCTCGCCGATGAGTCGTCTCACGACAACGACGCCGAGCCACCGCCCGATGCCGAAGCAGAGAAGCGCAGCGACGTTCGCCGAGACGATCGAGACCACCGCTCCCCAGAACGGACCGAAGAGAACGCTGTTCGTGATCGTGATCAGCACGGCCGGGATCGGCGCGGCGATGCCTTGGACGATCATCAGCCCGGAGGTCACGAGCGGAGCGAGCGCGCCGTAACCGCGTGCCCAATCGCGCAGCCCATCGAGATCGCCACGCGCGAGCATTCCGACGCTCGTATTCGTCTCCTCGCGAAACGAGGAGCTGAGCCCGTAGACGAGCAGCACCACCCCGCAAAACACGAAGGGAACCGCGCGAAAGACCACCGACCACGTCCGGGTCGAGCTCATCGAAGTCGATTGTCGAGCTTGAGCTTGCGAAAGGTCATCTCAAGCAAGTTGTACGTGAGTAGCTGACCGGCGAGCGGCGTCCCGATACCGGAAAGCACCTTGATCGCCTCCATCGCCCCGAGACACGCGACGGTTCCCGACACCGCGCCGAAGACAGGAAACTCACGCTTCCACGCCTCGGGCTTCTCGGGATAGAGCGACTCGAGGTAGCGTGTCTCCCCCGGAAGGAACGTCGTGATCTGCCCCTCGAGCTCGTACATCGCACACTCGACGAGCGGTTTGCCTTGGTCCTGCGCAGCACGGCTCATCTCGAAGCGCTCCTCGAAGAGTGGAGCGCAGTCGACGACGAGGTCGGCCATGCCGACGAGGCGATCGGCGTTCTCGGGAGTGACGTTCTCGTCGACCGCCTCGATCTCGAGACGCGGATTGAGATCGCGAAGTCGACGCGCCGCCGACTCGACACGCGATTTTCCGAGACCTTCGTACGTCATGAGCAGCTGCCGGTTGAGATCACTCGGCTTGACGTTTCCCGCGTGCGCCAGGACGAGCTTTCCCACTCCCGCAGCCGCGAGCTCGTAAGCGACGACGCTACCGAGCCCACCGACACGCGAGATCATGACGCTCGCGCCGCAAAGCTTCTCCTGCCCCTCCTCGCCGAATCCGGGCACCCACATCTGCCACTCGTAAGTGGCGCGCTCTTCGTCGTTGAGCTTCTTGGGCTCCAAGGTAGATCCTCTCTACACAAAAACTCCGGCACCACTCTACGCCCTCTCCCCGCCAAACACGAGGGTTCACGAGGGACGCGAAGCGGCCGTCCTCGTCCCTCGTGTCTCGCGACGGGTCGCCGCGACGCGGAAGTCATCTCGATACCGGGCTACCCTCCAAGAACGTCATCACCCTACGCTCTCTCCGAATGGCAATCTCGATTTCCCACGCCCCCGGCGATCGCCGACATGAACACCACCTCATCCCCCTCCTTCAGCCCCAGATCCACATCCCAAGCCAACTGCTCATCATTCACGAACGCCAAAATCGTCGGACGCAATCGCCCCCCTTCGCCGAGGAGACACCCGCGCAACGGATCACCGTGCACATCGACGAGGTGGCGAATCAAGTCTAGCGCAGTACTACCGTCGCCGATCTCGAGCTCCTCTCGCTCGCACGACGCGACACGTTTGATCTGCGCGGAATAATCGACCGAAACTCTCATGAGGACGCCTCTGCCGCCGGGCCGGAATCGGACGCTGCGCCCTCGCGAGGCTCGAGCTTTCGCTCCGCGACGACGCCGCTGTCGAGCACCAAGAGAAGATCGCCCAAGGCGCGGGCCTCCGTCAAGCTGTGCGTTATGTGAAGCGTGGTGACGTTCGTCTTGCCGCAGACGTCGTGTATGAGCTCGCAGATCTCCGCGCGCGTGTCCTCGTCGAGCGCGCTGAGCGGCTCATCCATACAGAGGATTTCGGGCTCGAACGACAACGCGCGACCGAGCGAGACGCGCTGGCGCTCACCACCGCTAAGACCGAGTGGACGCCGATCGAGCAGGTGCTCGATACCGAGAAGCTCGGCGAGCTGAGCGACTCGCGCGTCGATTCGTTCCTGCTCCCACTTGCGCACGTCGAGCGCGAAGGAGAGATGCTCGCGCACCGTCAGTGTCGAAAACAGCGCACCGTCCTGAGGCACAAAACCGATGCCGCGGTCGGCCGGCCTCAAGCCGACGACTTCACGATCCATCAGACGAATGCTGCCGGATCGCACGGGCCGAAGGCCGCAGATCGCCTCGAGGATCGTGGTCTTTCCACAGCCCGTCTTCCCCATGAGGACGCCGTACTTCCCCGTCGGCACCTCGAAGGAGACGTTCTCGAGCTGGAAGACCCCGAGCGTGATCGCGAGATTCTCGACGACGATCATGATCAGATCACTCGATTGAGTCGCCGGTCCGTACCGAGCGCCCGAATGAGGAAGAGCACGATCACCGCGATGATGACCATGATTAGCGAGACGGCGACCGCCGCCTCGATGCTCCCCGTCGTCAGCTCGAGGTAAACCGTCGTCGGAAGAACTTCGGTGCGCTCACGCGTCGCACCGGAGAAGACGAGGATCGGACCGAACTCGCCGAGCGAACGAGCCCAAGCGAGCGTGCCGGCAGTGATGATGCCGTTGCGCGCCTCGGGCAGGACGACGCGCCAAAACGCCTGCGCGCGACTGCAGCCGAGCGTCAGCGCGACGTGCTCCTGTCGCTCGTTGATCTGCTCGAACGTCGCGCGCATCGTTCGCACAGCGAAGGCGCAAGCGACCATGAACTGCGCGATGACGACGCTCGGCACACGGTACGTCACCGGGAAGATGTTGTCCTCCCAGAAGACACCCATCGGCGTCGAGAAGAGGATCAAGAGGCTCAATCCGACGACGAGCGGCGGCAGCACGATCGGAATGTCGAGGATCGCGTCGACGATGCCTTTTCCCGGAAAGTCGAACCGCGACATCAGGTAACCGATCGGCACGGCGACCCATACGGAGAGAATCGCCGCGATGAGACACGACTTCATGCTCAGCTCGATCGCGTAGCGAATCTCCTTCGTCTGGAGAGCGTCGATGAGATGACCGGGCGTCGTGTAGAACGCGTCGGCGAGGAGCATCGCGACCAGCGCGAAAAGGTAGAAGTAGCCGAGGATCCAGAGAATGCCGAGAAACTCGGCATCGGGATTCCTCTTGAGCGTGCGCAAGCACGTGTAGGCCGACGCGAATCCGACCGAGGTCGGAAAGATCGCCGCGAAAACCTTTCCGATGATCACCGCGACGGGCCACGAGCTCGTCGGCTCGATCGCATGCACGGCACGGCAAAGCGCAGCGAGCGGCTCGACGTAGGTCTCCGCGAGCAGGACCTCGACGAAGACGATGCTGAACGCCGCGATGCCGAAAACGAGCGCGCCGAGCATGCCCCAAGCGAAGCGAGGACGCTTCAGAACCGCGGCAGCGCGGAAGAAGATCGCCGCAGAGACGATCGAGAGAATCGCGTAGAAGACGTAGCTCGTCAAATCTTCGAGTCTCGGCCGTACAGCCAGCGGAAGCCGACGTCCTGGAATCGGGACTTCGAGTCGCCCGAGAACAACGCCTGGATGAACCTGCGCGAGAGCTGCTTACGAGTCGAGCTGCGCGCCGTCGCGATGGGCTGCGCGGCCTTCGCGGAGGGATGATCGATCTTGATCACGTCGACCTTGTCGAGCACGTTCGGCAGGTTCGCCTGGTAGACGAGCACGGCGTCGAGCGTGTTCCCTCGCGAGATCGCGATCTGATTGACGAGGTAGTCGGCCGTTCCCGCGGTCGTGTCGATGTTCTTCGAGACGCCGGCGTAGACTCCGTCGTCCTTGAGAAGCTGGACCGTGAGGGCGCCGAGTGCGGCCTTCTTCTCGTCGGCGATTCCGATACGCCTCCCCTCAGCCCCGACAACCCGGAGCGGCTTGACATTCTTCGGGTTGCCCTTCGGCACGGCGATAACGATATCGGTCTCCGAGACCGTGTCGCTCCCCTGAAACCAATCGGAGACGTTATCCATGTAGACGCGATCGCAAGCGAAGTAGACGTCGGGGAAGTTCGACGTCCCCCACGCAGGCTGCATGTTCGCGGTCAACGTCCCGCAGCCGTTGAAAGTCGTGAGGACGGTGACACCTTCGCGAGCCTCGAACTCGTCGATCGTGTCCTTGATCGCGAGACGATTGACACCACCCGACCAGACGACGAGCTCGGGCTTCTTCTCCCACGCGTCCCCCTCGACGACGTCGAACCCGAAGCTCTTGAAGTGAGGAAGTCCGCGATCGCTCGAGGAGAGGAATCGTGCGAAACGGAGCGCCGACGGCGGGCTCGCCGTGTAGCTCGTGACCGCGATCGTGACGTTCATTACGCGAGCGTCGAACTCGGGGACGCGAATCGCCTCGAGCTTCTCGTACATCGCGACGGTCGAGTCCCAGACGACGGCCGCGTCGACCGAGCCGAGCGTCACGTCGTTGGCGAGGTCGGTGACCTTGGGCTTCATCACCTCGACCCGCTCGGCGACCTTGTCCCAGATCTTGGCCTCTTGGAGCGCCTTGCGTGCCGTCCGACCGACAGCGGCCTGCTCCGGATTGCAGATGGCGACCTCGACCTCGTCGCGCAGGAGGTCCTGAATGCCGCGGATCGACTTCGGATTCCCACGCCGCACGGCGATGACCGGGCGCATCCGTGCGAGCGGAAACTCCTCGACGACGAGACCGCGCTTACGCGCCTCGGCGATATAGGACTGATCCGCCGCGAGGTAGAGATCCCCGCGTTTGACCTTCTTCTCGCTAGCCTTCTCCTCACCGATCTTCCCGAGAAGCGTGCCCGAGCCGTCGATGTCGAGCTCGATCTGGATCCCGAACTCCTTTTCGTAGTCTTCCGCGGCCGCCTCGACCGCCTTGCGCATGTTCGCGGCGCAGTAAACGAAGATCGTGTCGGCCGACTCGGGCGCCGAGCCGTCCCACATGAGCGAAACGACGAGGGCGGCGACCACCGCGCCCGAGACGAGGAACATCTTCAAACCGTTCATGGGGACTCTTGCTGACCGAGTTTCTCGAGAACGAATCGAACGAGATCGCCTGACAGCCTATCGACGATAGAGGGCGGCCACAAGCGAGAACCGGCTCCGGCGACCGGCTCTGGAGGACGCCTGTAGATAGCTCTCGCGCCCTACGCTAAGATGCGGCGCGGCGGGCTTTTCCGCCGACTGAGTGGATCCTTCCGAATGACCGAAAATCCAACCCGACGATTCCTCGAAAGAGGGCTCTTTCCGAGCGTGCTCCGGAGAGGGTTCCTACCGAGCTTGCTCGTAGCCGCCGCGTTCTTCGCGATGAAGCCGGCGCTGCTCGGGTGCCCCTACTCGATTCGTGACTCGGCATTCATCGGACGTGGCTCGGTGACGCCCTTTCAGCTGCTCTTTCCGGTCGAGAGCGCGAGCATCGACGTGGCGAAGCTCGAGACGTTTCGATCGGACATCGAAAAATCTGCCGCGGCCTGGCTCGAGAAGACGAACGTCGTCGCGAAGATCATCGACCTTTCGAAGGACGAAGATCGTTCGCACCCGCCCGAGGTGCGTGCAGCACTTCGAAAGAAGTCGCGTCCAGCAGCCGTGCTCGTCGCGGCGGGCGACGCCTCCTACGCGTTGACGCTGCCGCGAGCTGACGAAGCGAGCTCGTCGGCCCTTCTCTCGAAGGAGGCGCTCTCCACACTCTTCAAGTCGGTGATTCAGTCCCCCGTTCGAACGGGGCTCCACGATTCGCTCATCGATCGTTGGTGCGTCGCGCTCTTCGTCCCGGGCTCCTCGCCCGACGCGAACGCGGCTGCGAAGAAGGCGACCGAAGCGGCTGCGAAGAAGATCGTCGGAAAGAAGACGGAGCTCGGAAAGATCATCGAGATCGGCCCGAGTGTCGTGCCCGTCGCACACGACGCCGCCGAGGAGAGCGTGCTTCGCTGGAGCCTGCGTCTCGATACGAACGCGGAGAACGCGGAGAACGGGGAGAACGCGGAGAACACGAAGCGCGAACCACGCGTCGTCCTTCTCGCCGGACGCGGCGAGACGCGTGGACCGACACTCACCGGCCGTGAAATCACCGAAGACGGCGTGCTCGGGCTTCTCGAGATGCTCGGCCGCAGCTGCTCCTGCACGACGTCGACGACCTGGCTGATCGGTACGGCCATTCCGTTCACGTGGACCGACGAGCACGCGCTCGCCGCCCGCACGAAGCTCGGCTTCGATCCGCTCGACCCGGCGGTCCTCAAGAGCATCCGCGGCGAGAAGAAGGGCCCCGACGAGCTCGTCGGCCTCGGCGCGTTCGAGGAGCTCGCGTACGAGGAGATCGAGATCGAAGGTGAAGGTGAAGGTGAAGGTGAAGGCGGCTCCCCCCCACCCGAGCTCGCCGATAGGCCGGTACCCGACATTTCGATTTACGACCGTCCGGCCGAAGAGTTGCCCACTCTCGTCACCGTACCGAAGACGCCGAAATCCGAATCGAACACCGAGGCCGAAACTCGAAAGGTCGAGTCTGAGGATTCACCCTCTTCGGTCCGCGGGGCGATCGCCACGACGGTCGTCATCCTCTTCCTCCTGACCATCATCGCGACGACTCTCGTCCGTCGACCGCAACGAACCTGAACCCGTGCTCAAGATCCGAAACGTCTCCAAAACGTACACGCCTCCGAGTGGCCCCGTCACCGCCGTCCAGGACATCAGCCTGACGATCGAGTGCGGCGAATTCGTCGCGATTCGCGGCCCGAGCGGTTGTGGCAAATCGACACTGCTCCTCGTCACGGGCGGCCTGCTCGCTCCCGACACCGGCGAGGTCCTCATCGGCGACGAGAACCTCTACGCACTCTCGAACGACGCACGCGCGAAGTTCCGCGCGCAGAACCTCGGCTTCGTCTTCCAGCAGTTCCACCTCGTGCCGTACCTGAGTGTACGGGACAACGTGCTCACCGCGTCACTCGCAGCGGCAAGATCGGAAGCCGAGACGCGCGCGACCGACCTCATCGATCGCTTCGGTCTCGCGGAGCGTGCCCAACATCTTCCTTCCGAGCTCAGCACGGGTGAAAAGCAGAGAACGGCGCTCGCGCGTGCGCTTCTCAACGGCCCGAAGCTGCTCCTCGCCGATGAGCCGACGGGCAACCTCGACGCCGAAAACGCCGAGAAGGTCCTCGAGGACATGCGCGCCTTCGCGAACGACGGCGGCGCCGTCCTCCTCGTGACGCACGACCCCAAAGCCGTCTCCTTCGCCGATCACTCGATCGCGATCGAAGCAGGCAAGCTGCTGCCCGCCGAATAGCCGCCGAACGTCAATTCTCTCCCGATCTCGCGGCTTTTCTCGATTTTCCCCGGGACACTCGGCCCGTCGGCTCGGACAGACCTCTCGAGAGCGACGAGTCAGCCGCCGGCAGCGAGCTCCGGCGCTCTCCCGATCGAGAAATACACTACGCAGAACTGCTCTGCTATGGAGAGAATCATGGTTATGGACTTCCGCAAAGCCCCGAGCGACCAACCGACCGAAGCGCAGATTCAAACGTTCCTCGAGCGCGCGTCGACGAAGGGAGATCGTTCTTCGACGGCGAAGCTCGCCGAGCTCTTCGGCGCCCGACTCTTCGGTCTCGCGTTCCGCATCACTCGCGATGCCCAGGCGGCCGAAGACCTCGCACAAGAGACCTTCCTCGCTCTCCTCGAAGGGAAATCCCGCTACGACGGACGAGGGAGCCCCGAAGCGTTCCTCCTTCGTGTCACGAGCTACCTGTCGATCGATCACGCCAAGAAGCACCTTCGTGATCGCGCCCGCGAGGAGACCGTCGTGAACGAGAAGCCCGCGACGAGCAACGGTGACGCCGTGCTCGACGAAGTCGTCAAGGGAGAGCTCGCGGCGGAAGTCGGCGAGCTGGTCGCGACGATGGATCCCGAAGTGCGAGCCGTCCTCGCGCTTCGATTCTGGCAAGGCGCGAGCACTCGACGCATCGCGGAGATCCTCGAGAGCTCGAAGTCCACCGTCGATCGCTGGCTGCGCGGCGCGCTCGACCGATTGCGCAAACCGCTCGCGAAGCGTGGACTCGCAGCGGGAGCTGTCACGATGTCTCTCCTCGGGGAGCTCGTCAAGGCCGCGTCGATTCCCGATCCGTCTCCGGGCTTCTCCGAGTCTCTCGCGAATGCGATCCGAGGTTCTGAGCCTCTAGAAACGGGTGCGGGCTCGACCTCGAGCGCCTCCGTCGGATCAAAGTCTCCGCTGGCGTCGAAGAACGTCTTTCTGTCGTTTCTCGCCGCTGTTCTGGTCGTCACGTCCGTGGCGAT
>CAYZGY010000023.1:0-23446 GCA_964478085.1 uncultured Planctomycetia bacterium | reverse complement strand
CCGCCACTGGGCGCTGGCTGCACCGAAGGCGCCTCCGACGAGCAACCTCGCATCTGGGGCAAGCTCGAGTTTCTCAATCCGAGCGGCTCGACGAAAGACCGCATCGCGCGTTACATGCTCGAGAAGGCGTGGCGCAGCGGACGACTCGAGGCCGGCGGGCAAGTCGTCGAGGCCTCGAGCGGCTCGACGAGCATCGCGCTCGCCATGGCCTGCGCACAGATGCGACTCCGATTCACCGCCGTCATGCCCGAAGGCGTCAGCAACGAGCGACAGCTGATCATTCGCGCCTACGGTGGCGAGGTCATTCTCTCGCCGCGCGCCGAGGGCATCGATGGCGCGATTCGCGGAGCGTCGGAGATTGCGGAAGAGACGGGCGGCCTCTACACGCAGCAATTCGAGAATCCCGACAACGCCGAGGCTCACCGCGTCTGGACGGGACAGGAGATCCTCGCACAGATCCCGGGCGGCACGGTCCACTGCGTCGTCAGTGGCGTCGGAACGGGCGGCACGATCGTCGGTCTGCACTCCGCCTTTATCGCGGCGGGCAGTGAAGCCGTTCCGTTTGCCGCACGGCCAGTGAGCGGATCCGGCGGCCTGAGCGAGATCGAATGCTGCAGCTTCTCCTCGCGAGTACCCGGAGTCGTCGACGACTCGATCTCGACGATCTTCCAAAGCGCCGATCTTCCCGAACTGACGACGCTCGACGTCTCCGACGAGCTCGCCATCGAGACCGCGCGCTCGCTCATCCGCCGTGGCTTCCCCGTCGGCCCGAGCTCCGGCCTCAATTTCGCAGCAGCGCTCGAAGCACAACGACGCCTCGGCCCCGACGCGCAGATCGTCACCGTTTTCCCCGATCGCATGGAACGGTACTTCTCGACCGAGCTGTTCGACAACGTCACTGAATCGTAGAGAGACGCGATGAGTACTGACAAGATGCTCGCCGTGCGTAAGGTCGCCCCGGAGAAAGGGCTCGTCGTCGAAGAGGTCGATGTCCCGACACCCGAAGCCCACGAGGTTCTCGTCGAGGTCGAAGCGGCCGGCATCTGCGGCACGGACCTCCACATCTGGAAGTGGGACAGCTGGGCGCAAGGACGCATCCGTCCACCGCTGACGCTCGGTCATGAGTTTTCGGGAACGGTGGTCGCGATCGGAGAAAAGGTCGAGCACGTCGAGATCGGCGACTTCGTCTCGGCCGAGTCTCACGTCACCTGCGGCATGTGCTACCAGTGCCGCACGGGCGACGCACACCTCTGCCCGCGCACGCAGATCCTCGGGGTCGACCGCGACGGCGCTTTCGCCGAGTTCGTCTGCGTGCCCGAGAAGGTGATCTGGCACAATGATCGACGGAAGATCTCTCCGGAGGTCGCCGCGCTCCAAGAGCCCTTCGGCAACGCCGTCTTCGCGACGCTGAATCAGGACATCACCGGCAAGAGCGTCGCCGTTCTCGGCTGTGGTCCGATCGGACTCTTCAGTGTCGGAATCGCTCGAGCGAGCGGCGCGTCCTACGTCTACGCGACGGACCTCAACGAGACGCGCCTCGCGCTGGCCAAAGCGATGGGCGCGACGGAGACGTTCAATCCGCGCGACGGCAAAGGCGAGATGCAGAAACGCCTCGTCGAGGCGAACAACGGGCTCGGCATCGACGTCATCCTCGAGATGAGCGGCTCTCCGATCTCGATCAACACCGCGTTCCGCGCTGCTCGCAACGGCGGCACGGTCGTGCTCTTCGGCATTCCCGCGAATCCCGTCGAAATCGACGTCGCTGAACACATGATTTTCAAGAATCTCCAGGTCACCGCGCTCAACGGTCGACGAATCTTCGACACGTGGTACAAGACGCGCTGGCTGCTCGCCAACGGCGTCGTCGATCTCAAGCCGCTGATCACGCGAACGATCACGCTCAGCCAAGTCGACGAGTTCATGCCGATGCTCGAATCGGGCGACGCGTGCAAGCTCGTCCTCAAACCCGAGCACACTCGCCCCTCGGCCGTCGAACGCCGCGAAGTGCCTCGCGAAGTCGACGACCAACCCGTGCACGGAACCGTAACGCACCGCTGATCCGAAAGCTCCATTCGTCGGAGGATCTCATGTACGGATCGATGAAGGACGCCCTTTCCCGCGAGATAGAAGAGATCCGCGCTGCCGGTCTCTACAAGGAAGAGCGGATTCTCCGTTCGCCACAAGGCGCAAGCATCGCGGTCGAGCATCCCGCCGGAAGCGAACCGCGCGAGGTACTCAACTTTTGCGCGAACAACTACCTCGGCCTCTCGAGCCACCCCGATGTCGTCGCGGCGGCGCACGAGGGCCTCGACGAGCGGGGCTTCGGGCTCTCGAGCGTAAGGTTCATCTGCGGTACGCAAGATCGACACAAGGAGCTCGAGCGCAAGGTCGCCGAGTTCCTCGGCACGGAGGACACGATCCTCTACGCCGCGTGCTTCGACGCGAACGGTGGCATCTTCGAGCCGCTCCTCGGCCCGGAGGACGCGATCATCACCGACCAGCTCAATCACGCGAGCATCATCGACGGCATTCGTCTCTGCAAGGCGAAGCGCGCGATCTTCCAACACGGCGACATGGCCGATCTCGAGCGTCACCTCCAGGAGCACGCGGACGCGCGCTACCGTCTGATCGCGACGGACGGCGCGTTCAGCATGGACGGCGACATCGCACGCCTCGACGAGATCTGCGACCTCGCCGATCTCGACGACGCGATCGTGATGATCGACGACTGCCACGCGACCGGGTTTCTCGGCAAGTCGGGTCGTGGAACGCACGAGTACCGCGGCGTCCTGGGACGTGTCGATATCATCACCGGCACGTTCGGAAAGGCTCTCGGCGGCGCGTCGGGCGGATTCACCTCGGGTCGTGCCGAAATCATCGAGCTGCTCAGGCAGCGCTCGAGGCCCTATCTTTTCAGCAACACGCTCGCGCCGAGCATCACCCGCGCCACGCTCCGCGTCTTCGAGCTCCTGAGCGAGACGACCGCGCTACGCGACAAGCTCGAGGCGAACACGACGCACTTTCGCGGCGCGATGACCGAAGCCGGCTTCGACATCCGACCGGGTGATCATCCCATCGTACCGATCATGCTCGGCGACGCGCGACTCGCGCAGGAGATGGCGAGCGACCTCTACGAAGAGGGAATCTACGTCGTGGGCTTCTTCTATCCCGTCGTGCCGAAGGGGCAAGCACGCCTCCGAGTGCAGCTATCCGCCGCTCACGAACCCGAAGATATCGAGCGAGCCGTCGAGGCCTTCGTGCGCGTCGGCGAAACTCACGGCGTCGTAACGCGCCAAGGATAGCCTTCGTAGATGATGCTGCCGTCAGAGGGATGTCGAATCAGGTAATCGGCAGAGAGACGATTCTCCAGGATTCGACGGCGGTTGCGAAGGTCGTTGAACTCGTAGTGGCGCTCCGCGTCTTCGGGTGATCGACCACCGTGGATATGGCGCTTCAGGAGCCAGGCGTGAGCTTCCTCCTCGTCACTCTCGAGGAAGAGCTTGTGCTCGACGCCTTCGCCCAAATCCCGCCAACCCGGCTCATCGAGCAGCAAGTAATTCCCCTCGACAAGCACGACTCCTTGATCGATCACCTCGATCGCCTCAGCAACCGGATCATGAGTCTCGCGATCGTAGATCGGCCATCGTAGCGACTCACCGCGAACGAGCCGACGCACGGCTTGCGTCAATCCTTCGAGGTCGAAGCTCTCGGGAGAGCCCTTGACGCGGCGGAGGGGTAGTCGCTCACCATCGATTTCGATCGTGCGCTCCTCGAGGACGTGATTCCTCAAGTGGAACCCGTCCATCGGCAAGGCTTGCAGCATGCCGTCGCGACCGAGGAGTACCTCACAATGCTCGACGAAGAGGCTCTTCCCACATCCAGGTGGCCCAGCCACGAATGCGACGATCCGTCGCTCCTCGTCCCGAGACTGAGTCACCCATGGACCGATGGCTTGCCTGAGGCGCATCGTCTCCTGCTACTCCACCGGCTCTCCGCAATCGAAGGGATCCGGAGTCCCGTCGAGACCCGCGTCGGGATACGGCGCACGCGGCGCGACGCCCTCCTGGAAGAGAAACGCGAGCGTCGCGATCGCGTCGGTTACCTGCAGCTGACCGTTGTCGTCGAAATCGCCGTGATCCTCGCATTCGAGAGCCGAAGCGCCGACGAAGAGGTGGAGTACGGTGGCGATCGCGTCGGAGATCTCGAGGAAGCCGTCGCCGTTCGAGTCTCCGCGCACGAAAGTCGGTGTCGAGTCGACTCCTTCGACCTCGCTCTCGGCCGGGCCGAGACCCGTCGGCGTGAAACCCGTGTCACGCGTCATCACGATCTTATCGATGATCTGGCCGCTCTCGCGCACCCACACCGACAGGAAGTGGATGCCCGGGTTCGGCACGTTCACCGTCTGCTGCCCTTGGCTTCGTGTGTCGCCGGCCCACTGGAAACTGTTCGCGTTGACCGCAAAACGCGTCGCGAAGCTCTCGTCTCGTGCGACGCCGCCGAGATTGACGTGCACCGAATCGTACTGGTTGCTCGCCGAGTGTCCGTGGAACCAAACGCGATAGGTTCCGGGCGTCTCGAAGCGGATCGCGTAACGCAGCTCCGGTGCGCTCGTCGCGTAGTTGCTCGAGAACTTCGTGTACGTCGTTTCCTTCGCGTGCATGTACGAGGCGCCCGAGTACCCGTTCTCGTCCGTATCCGCAGCCCACCAACACGTCGCGGATCCGTGCCGATCGTTGATCCAGAAGCTTTCGGCTTCCATGACGACCCGACCGCCCGACTCGACGAAGACCTGATCGGGCGCGTCGAGCACGGTGATCGTCACCGAATCGCTCAACGACTGACCATCGGCGCGAATCGTCAGCGTGATGTCGAACTCGCCTGCTGTCGGGAAGACTCGCGAGGGTGACTCGCCGCTCATGCCGTTCGACCACTCGTAGACGACTCCCGGTCCCGGGTCGGGACGCGACTGGCTCGCGTCGAACTGGACCGTCTCTCCGGCGAAAACCGTCTGATCGGGACCGGCGTCCGCGCGAATCGATGAGAGCTGCGAGTTGATGAGGTTGAAGCGCGTTGCAGCGAAGTTTCGCACCTGCGAAGCACCGTTGCTGAAACTGCAGCTGAGGGGCGAAGCCGCGGCGTTGGCCTCGGCGACGTCCATCTCCGCGACGAGCTCATCGACGATCGCGTTGATGTTGTCCGGGTGGAGCACGGTGTTGTTCAGCTCGAAGAGACGATTCTCGAACTCGTCACGATGACTCTCGAGAACCGCGTCCTTGAGGTAGTGCCACCAACCCGACCGGTTGTCGGGATCGCCCTGCTCTCCCATGTAGAACGACGCGTTGGCGCCCTTCCAACCACCGAAGTTCCGATCGAGGTCCCACGGCGCGAGGAGCCATCTCCTGTCACTTCGCCGCTGGTAGACGAAGTGGTTCTGGAACATGTCGTCGAACGGTACCTGGTAGTTCATCACGGCCATGTAGTTGAGGAGCAAGTCGACGTCGAAGTTCTCCTCGATGAACTGGCGGATCGCCGCGCGACCCGAAGAACGCGCGCTGTTGAGATCGTCGACGAGCCGGATGACGTCGGAGTAGTCGTCCCAATCGTGCGTCTTGCGATTGAACGTCGCGTCGAAGCGATCCTCGACCGAGTACCCACAGCGCGCCGGCAGACGACGCCAATCGCCCCAGCCGTAGGGACCTTCGTCGCAGTTACATCCAGCTGATTTGTAGAGGTGTCCGACCACTTCGCGCTCTCGCTCCGGGTACTTCTCGGCCTGGTTTCGGTTGTAGCGACGGATGAAATCTTCGCCGGGTCGCTCGTACTCCATCATCATGCGGTAGTAGCCGCCATTGATGTAGAGACGCACGTATCGCGTGAACGGAGAAGGCAGATCGACCGCCTCGAAGAGCTTGTACCCGACGCGCGAGGTAAAGCCCGGGCAGCTCTGCGTCAGCTTGTTGAGCGTCAGATCGCCACGCCCCTTGACGGGACTCGGAGATGTCGGTCCCGGGTACGGCCAGCTCGAGATGTTGGGCCCGTTGCGTCGATTCCAACGACTTCCTTGGTAACGTACCTGCGCGTCGTAGACCTCGTCGTTGTAGACGAAGATCGCCGGGACGCGTGCGTTCCACGTCGAGCTCTGGCTGCAACCGCTCGCACGTCCGCCGTTGGTGTTGTTCCACATCTGCGTCCAGTTCGCACGCGAGATGAAGATCTGGTAGACACGCTTGTCCGTGTTGATCACGGGAGCGACGAAGTAGGCGTGCCAATCGTGTGGATCGCTGACGCGTGGCGAAACTCGCTCGCGGCCGCTGCCTCGGTTCGCGAGGATTCGATACCGGACGATCGAATTCGTCGTACGACGCGGCAAGACGACGGAATAGATGCCGTCGCCGGGGATGAGATCCCCACCCCTCGTTCCGTCGTCGTGCATATCGACGCGCGAGATCGTCTCGTTGGTGGTTTGGACGTTCTCGACGAAATACTCGAGCTCGACATCGCCCTGCGGAGGAGCCGGTGTGAAGCTCGCCTGAATCTGGACTTCGTCCGACGAACGAATCGGATCATCCGAGCTCGTCGCATCGTCGGGAAGCACGAGAATGTCGTCGACCACCGGAAGTGGCGTCGCGCGGGCACCTACGTTCTCCGCGGCGGGCGTCGCTCCGTCCAGTGGTGACGCGACCCAATTGGCGACCTCGTTCGAGGCGACGGAAAAGCTGACTCGCTCGAGTGAACGCCCCAAGTACTGGTGATCTTCGAGTGGAAGGAGCGACGGATCGAGCCACGATCGCCCCGCGCCCAGCGCATCGGCTCCGATCGGCCAGGGTGCGTCGTCATCGTAGCTCATCGAATCGACTCCCTGGCCCGACGAGCCGATCAGCGCGACCTTTTCGCCACCATTGTCGAGTGTGCGCGCGTAGTCTCCGAAGACATCGCTCGCGTCGAGACCGTACGCGTCGAGATCGAGCAGACGATCCTTCGACTTCGCGACAACCTTGTAGCCGTCCCCCGGAATCGAGGCTCCCTCGGGGAACTCGAAATCGATGCCTCCTGCGAGTCTCCAACCCGCGAGAGAGACGGACTGCGCCCCTGCGTTGTGGATCTCGACGAACTCGTGGAAGTCCTCGAAGGCCTCCTCGAGCACGGGGTGATACATGACCTCGCTGATGAACACCTCGGGCTTCGTCACCGACTCGGGAGGACACTGCATCGCTCCGTTCGCCGCCGCAGGCGATCCGCCGAAGACCTCGATCGACGGAGGGGCGAATCCAGCGCGCCAGTTGATCGGATCGTCGGCGGTCGTCGAGTCGCAGAGGCGTTCGATCGATGCGCCGAATCCATCGGCGAGGAAGTCCCAGGGAGCGTCATCGTCGTAGACGAAGCTCTCGACGGTCGCGCCGCCATCATCGATGAGCGTCACACGCTCGCCGTCGTTTCCGAAGCGTCCCTGGTAGTTCCCGAACGATCTCGTCTCGGGAATCGCGGGATAGGCCCCCCGAAACGCGTCGACGTCTTCGCAAACGACGAAGCGCTCTCCCGAACCGATGACAGTTCCCGCGGGAAACAGGAACTGCACGCCATCCGTGAACGCCCAACCGCTGATGTCGACGCTACCCGCACCCGTGTTCGTGATCTCGACAAACTCGTAGTCGCTCCCCTGAAGCGGGTTGTACATGATCTCGGTGATCACGACCTGTGCGCTCGCCGTTCGCGAGAGTGTGTAGAGCGCGCAGATCACCGCGAGAAGCGGGGCGAGAGTCCACACGGAGCGGCCAAGTTTCGCAGCCATCGGTCGATCCTATTCGCCATCCCGACCGGGATAGTCAAAGTCCATTTTCTCGAGCAAGTCACGGGCTCGCCGTCTGAGCTCTTCCGAAGTGTGGCGCAGCAATCCGAGCAGTGCCGGAATCGCGACGAAGAGATCCGGCGAGATCCGCCAGAGCGACTCCGCGGCGTCGATTCTCACCCAGGCGTCGTCGTCACGAAGAGCGATGCAGAGAACCGTGTAAGCTTCGGAGTCCTCGCCGTTGTCACCCAGCCGACGTGCGGCCTCGGCGCGCTCCGACGGGTTCTCGTGAGAGCGAAGCGTCTCCATCCATCGACCCGCGCCGCTTCCAGATTCCGCTGCGCTCACTGATCGCCACACTCGTGCTGATCCGGCGTCGTGTCGAAACCCGCCTCCGGGAAGGGCTGAGCGGGCACCACCCCTCGCTGGAACAAGAAGTTCAGGATTCCGATCGCATCGGCGATGTTCAGCCTCCCACTGTCGTCGAAGTCACCGTGATCCTCGCACTCGACCTGCGCGACCCCGGCAAAGAGGTGACCAAGCACGGCGACGGCATCGGTGATGGTGATGCGATCGTCCCGATCGGCATCCGACCGGATGAACTTCGTCTTTCCGAGTGACACCTTGCCCGTCTCATCAGGCCCGTGCCCCTCGGGCACGAAATCGTGATCGAGCGTCATGACGACCTTGTCGACGATGAGCCCGCTCTCGCGAATCCAGATCGACACGTAGTGCACACCCGGCTCGCGAACCGTCAAGAGCTGTGGGTCGTCACTGCGCTCGATGCCGGACCACTGGTACGCCTCTTCGTTGGCGACGAACTCCTGGGCGTCCGTCGAGCCTCGCGCAACTCCGTCGAGCGTCACGTGCACCGAGTCGTTGCTGGACGTCCGAGCGAAGGCGTGAATCCAGACGCGGTAGTCTCCTGCGCGCTCGAAGAGAATCGGGTACCGCAGCTCGGGGGCCAGCCCGACGTAGCGCGAGAGCCAACGCGCACGCTCGATCTCGACGGCCTCCATGTAGCCTCGACCCGCGAATCCCTCGACGTCCGATCGTTCCTCCCAGAAAGCTCTCTCGCTCTCGTAACGCTCGTTCTGCCAGAAGTCCTCGGCTTCGAATACGACGACACCATCGCGTTCGGCGAAGGCCTCTTCGGGAATCGGCAAGACCGTGATCTTGACGGTGTCGGTGAACGGCAAATCGCGAACGGTGATCGTCAGCGTGATCTCGTAGATGCCCGGCTCCGCGAAGACGGCCGTCGGAGTTGCACCGACCATACCGTTGCTCCACGTGTACGGCGCGTCCTCCGAAGGCTCCGGAGAAGACCCCGAAGCATCGAAAGTCACCGTCGAGCCTGCGAAGACGGTCTGATCGTCGCCAGCGTCGATACGCACCGCAGCGATCGTGTTGTTGATCACCGTGTGACGCGAGCGGATGAACGCCTTGAACGAGCCGACCCGCCCCTGAATACTGCACGCCACTCCCGCGGGTGCTTGCGCGGCCTCCGCCGGATTCGCCATCGCGAAAGCCTCGTCGACGAGCGGCTCGAAGTTGTCAGGATGGAGAATCGTGTTATTCAGCAGGAAGAGACGATCCTGGTACTCCTCGGGGAAGGCTCGCAGAAACGAGTCCTTGAGCAGGTGGGACCAGCCCGATCGATTGCTACGATCACCGCGCATTCCCATCCAGATCGACGAGTTCGCCCCCTGCCACTCGCCGAAGTTTCGGTCGAGGTCCCACGGCGCGAGCGTCCACAGCCCGTCGCTCGCACGCTGATACCAGAAGTGATTCTGGAACATGTCGTCGAAGGGCACTTGGTAGTTCATGAACGCGACGTAGTCGAGGAGGAGGTCGATGTCGAAGTGCTTCTCGAAGTACGCGCGCTGATTCACCACCGAGCCGCGACCGTTCTGCCAAGCAGCGTGAAGCTCCTCGATGAGGTTCTTGAACTCTTCGTGCCCTCCCCACTCGTTCGTCTTACGCGGATAGGTCGCAGCGTAGCGGGCGAGGTCGGAGTGGCCGCAAGCCGTGCGAAGGATGCGAGCATCACCCCACCCGTACGGGCCCTCGTCACAGTTGCATCCCACCGACTTGTAGAGATTCCCGATCGGCTCGCGTGCCCCGTCGGGGTTATGCTCACGACGCTCGCGATTGTACCGACGGATCATGTTCTCGTCGGGTCGCTCGTACTCGATCATGTAGTGGTAGTAACCACCATTGATGTGAAGACGAACGAACTGCGTCTGCGGTGACGGCAGCCCTAGCTCTCCGAACATGCGAAATCCGACCACCGCGTTGAATCCGGGACAAGACTGCGTGAGCTTGTTGAGCGTCAGCTCGTCGCGACCGTTGACCCCCGCGTATCGAGGAAGCGAGATGCGCCAACTGAGAGCCATCAGCGGCCCCGACGCCGGACGAGAATGGGTCCAGCGGTTGATCGTACGTCCGTTTCGTCGATTCCAGCGGCTGCCCTGGTAGCGAACGCGACAGTCGAATACCTCGCCCTCATAAACGAAGACGGCGAATTCGCGGCGATTCCACGTCGGGTGGAAGTTGCAGCCCGAGACACGGCCGCCCTGGATGTTCGACCACATCCGTCCCCACGGAATGCGACCGATGAAGACTTGGTAGATCGGCGTGTCGGTGTTGACGACAGGACTGACGAAGTACGCGTGCCAATCCTTCGGATCCGACGGGCGCGGCGAAATGCGAACCTCTTCCGCCTCCTTGGCGTCCTCGAGCTTCGCCAAGACGCGGTAGCGAACGATCGTGTTGTCGTCGCGTGCCGGCATCGTGACGGTGTAGATTCCGTCGTCGGGAATCAGGTCTCCGCCCGTGACACCGTCGTCGTGCATGTCGACCTTCGAGATCTCCTCATCGGTGCGATCGACGTTCTCGATGAAGAACTCGAGTGATACACCACCCTTCGGCTTCGTCGGCGAGAACGCGACCTGGATGCGCACCTCGTCGTCGTCGCGGATGAGCTTGTCCTCGGGATCAGTGACCAGAGGCGCGTGAATCAAGCCCGACGCGATCGGCAAAAGCTCGTCCCGAGCTGACGCGTTCGCCCTCCCCGGCGTCGCACCGTCGACCGGCGAAGGCGCCCAGTTGGCAACGAGACCCGACGGAACGTCGAAGCTCACACGCTCGAGCGAGATGCCCTTGTAGCGATGTTGCGTGAGCGGGATCAGATCCCGACGGAGCCAAACCTCACCGGCACCAAACGCGTCGGCTCCGATCGGCCACGGAAAATCGTCGTCATAGGTCAGCGACTCGATCCCTTGACCGTCCGCGTCGAGAAGCGCGACCTTCTCGCCGCCGTTGTCGAGCTCACGCTCGTAAGGGCCGAAGAGACTCGCGAGCTCGAGCTCGTAGTCGTCGATCTCGGCGAGAGCGGCCGGGTGCTTCGCGATGACACGATACGCACCGGCGTCGATCGTCGCGCCGTCGGGAAACTCGAAATCGATGCCTCCCGCGAGACGCCAGCCCGCGATCGAGATCGGCGCGTCGGACGGATTGTGAATCTCGATGAACTCGTGTCGCTCGACGAAACTCTCCTCGAGCACGGGGTGGTACATCACCTCCGAGATCTTCACGGCAGCGCGGTCGGGGAAGACGGGCGGGCACGCGCTTGCCGCGTTGGCCTGACCGGGCGATCCCGCGAACTCCTTCTCCGAGCGCGGCGTGTGTCCTGCGCGCCAGTTCTCGGGAAGATTCGCACCGGCCTCGTAGCAGAGCCTCTCGAGCGAGGCGCCGAAGATGTCCGCGAGAAACTCCCAAGGCGAGTCGTCGTCGAAGCGCAAAGTCTCGGCGACGTTTCCTTGATCGTCACTGAGCGTGAGGTTCTCGCCGCTGTTGTCGAGATTGCCTTCGTACGGACCGAAGAGATCGGCTTCGTCGAGATGCTCGTAGGCACCCGCGAGCGCCGCGGGGTCTTCCGCGACGACGAGGTACGCGCCGGCGCCGATCATCGTTCCCTCGGGAAAGACGAATCGGACGCCACGAGTGAACGCCCAGCCCTCGATCGAGACTTCGCTGTCGCCCGTGTTGTGGATCTCGAGGAACTCGAAATCTCCGCCCTGGATCGGGTCGTAGAGGATCTCGGAGATGCGAATCTCTGCCGAAACTCGCGTGCTCAAGCCGACCAAAACCGCGACGAACACGCCGATCGTCGGCGCAGAAAACCTACGAACGCCCGATCGCGAGCGACCCAATCTATTCATGACGACCCTTTCGCTGGAGGCTGACCGAGTCGCCATTATAGACCCCCCGAACACCCGGGAAAACCGCGACATGACTCCGCAGGAGGAAAGTGAGCGTAGAAAGCGAAAAATCCGCGACCATCGGCCCTCGGACGACGTCTTCGAGAGTGAAGAATCACCGGAACGCAGGACGAACGCGATGAGTCGAAGGTGCGCGAAGAGAATCACCCTGTCCGCTCTCTTCCTCCTCGTCGGAATCTCGGCGATCAGTGTCGTAGCGCTCCGTGGCGTCCTCGTCGAGTCATGGTACATCTGGCGGCTCTCCTGGAAGGACCTCGACACTCGGCGCGAAGCGATCGCCGCGCTCACCGAGATCGGCTCGAAGTCGACCGGCGCGATCGACGTCGTCGCGCGCCATCTTCGCAGGACCACAGCAGTTCTCTTCATCGCCAAACGGCCGAACGAAGAGCCTCGCGGTCAGCTCCTCACGAGACCGAGGTACCGAGATCCGAGGAATCGCGTCGTCGACCCCGGCACCTTCCCTCTCACCGGCGCCGAAGTCCGCACCGCGCTCCTCGACTACATGACGAGCAATACACCGGACTCGATCCGACTGACCGTCCCCGAGGCCACCGCCCTCCTCGACACGTTCGACGCGGAGTTCTTTCGCACGGACGGACTCCGCTCACTCGTCGTCCTTCCGCGCCGGCTCTACGACTTCGCACTTCCGGTAATGATCGCGCCCTACCCCGAACGCTTTGCACGCTTCGGCCTCCTCTGGGACGAGATCGCCGAGGAGTTCTGATCTCGATGCCGGCCGCATTCGGGATAGAATCTCAGGCGGGAATCGCGAGTCAACCACGACGCAAGAGACAGGACGAGTGCGATGAGCGTGAGGAAAGTGCTGGCCGAGCTGAAATCGATGGGAAGCGAGAAGACCATCGCGACGATGAAGCGCCACGGCGCGCCCGACGACTTCTACGGCGTGCTCGTCAAGGACATGCAGAAGATCGTCAAGCGCGTCAAAGTCGATCAAGAGCTCGCCGAAGGGCTCTACGCGAACGGTAATGGCGACGCGCAGTATCTCGCCGGGCTCATCGCGGACCCGAAATCGATCAAGCTCAGCGTGCTCAAGAAGTGGGCGAAGACCGCGTCCTGGCAGATGGTTGCCGAGTGGACCGTCGCTGGAGTAGCAGCTGACAGCCCTCACGGGTGGAAGCTCGGGCTCGAGTGGATCGACGCCAAGAATGACGAAACCCAAACGATAGGCTGGAACACGCTGTCGGGCGTCGTGGGAACACTCCCCGACGACGAGCTCGATCTCAAGAAGGTCAAGACGCTGCTGACGCGGGTAAAGAACCGGATCCACAAAACCCCCGATCGGGTTGCCTACTCGATGAACAGCTTTGTCATCTCGGTAGGCTCGTACATCGAGCCTCTGCACGAGAAGGCGTGCGAGACGGCCGAGAAGATCGGCAAGCTCGACCTCGACATGGGCGACACTTGTTGCAAAGTGCCCCACGCGCCGGACTACATCGCGAAAGTCGCGAGCAAGGGTCGCGTAGGAAAGAAGCGTAAGCGAGCGCGCTGCTAGCGCTTCTCCGAATCCGCGAGCAGCTCCCGCGCGACCTTGACCGCGTCTCTCTCGAAGTGATCGGTCGACACCCCGTCGACCTTCGATGCGATCGTCTCGAGCGACAGAATCGCGATCGCCGAGAGGCCTGTCACGGTCGGATGGAGCTCGTCGCGCTGAAGAAGCCGGCGGATCGAGTTCTTCGGAAACTTCGTCTGCCCGAGCTTGATCGCGTCCCCCTTCTTCGCCTTCTCGAAAAACTCGACGAGCGGAATGATCACGATATTTTTGCGCGACTTCGCCCAGTCGTCGATTCTGCGATTGAGAGCTTCGAGGGTTTCGGGCTTCGGAACCTGACGGCGAAAGAGCATCTTGCCGATCGCATCGCTCATGTCCGGGATCTTGCTGATGACGATCGGGCAATCGAGCGTCTCTAGGAACGCGATGCCCCTCTCGAGATGCTCGAGTCGCTGCCGCTCGTTCTTCTTGATCCCGTAGCCGAACCAAAAGAGAAAGTCGATCGCGAAGACGATTGTCGGCTTCGCCTCCGCGGCCTTGCGCACCCCGGCGTCGCCCGCCAGAAGCGGCTGCATGAAGAACATCGCCGTTGCGGTCGATCCGATCTTCGCATCGTCACCGTGGATCGCCGCGCGCAGGACCTTCGCGAGGTTCACCCTGTGGCCGGCCTCGCGCTTGAGGCGGAATCCGGCAGAGGCGCTCGCGCCGATCACGTGGGCACGCGACCAGATCGATTCACGTGTTTCGTTCGCGGGCGGCGGCGCCGCGGAGACCTTGCCCTCTGACGCGAGTACGGCCACCGGCAAGAACGATACCGATAAGCCGGCGAGCAGCGAGATTCCGAAAAGCGCGAGCCGCATTCGATTCTTCCTCTGCGATGGAGACTCTCTCCATCGACATCGGAGTTATTCTAATGCGACTTGCGCCTCGGATTGTCGGAAAACGTCGTAAGTCGAGTCCTAGGGGATGATCGGAATCTCCTCGGCGGCGACCGTTACGTTCGCCATCCCCACGCGCGCGCAAGAGTCGTACTGGTTCACAACCACCTGCCAGGGCGTTCCGTTCTCGAAATGCACCGTGACTTGCATCTCGCGGCCGTGCTCCTTCGCGCACTTCTTCAGGTACGCGTCGACAGCGTCCGAGTCGGGCACCTCGTAGCCGAGACGACGGTCGAGCTTCGACTCGAACTCGACCCCCTCGTCTTCACCCACGTAGGCGCCCGTGACGCGAGCTGTCGCGGTCGCACTCCCCTCGGTCCATTTCACATCGATGACGAGCTCCGCCTTGACCACCGTGCTCCAGGGGCTCTCCGCGTTGCGGTCCTTCGGAAGGTGCGCCGCGAGCGACTCCTCGAGCGCGACGAACTTCGCTGTGAAGACGAAGAAGACGAGCAACAAGAACACGACGTCGATCATCGACGTCATCGATTTCCCCACTTCCGCCGCAGCGTCGGCCGCCGATTCGGCCTGATCGGAACCCATACGCTTCCGGGAATGATTCGAGAGCAACATGTGCCACGAACCTTTCTGCCACCCGATAGGTATGCGGGGATGCTACTTGGAATGCGCCGGGGAGCGCAAGCGTCTACTCGCGCGAGATGAACTCGTCAAGGTTGAGAAGCACACGGGCGACGGCAATCCAGGCGGCGAGCTCCTCGGTCTCGACGCCGTCGATCTCTTGTCCGGCGACCATCTTCTTCGCGCCCTCGGGATCCTCGGCGCAGATCCTACGCGCCTGCGAGAGGAGCGTCCGGAGTCGGAGCAGCTCCGGCTTCTTCGGCTCGCGCGAGAGACACCAGCGGAACATGCGCGTCAGACGATCGAGGCCGAGCTCGAGGTCCTCGGGCACCTCGCGCAACGCACGCGCTCCGAGAGCCTGCGCGCACTCGAAGAAGACGCGATCGTTGAGGAGAGTCAATGCCTGGAGCGGCGTATTCGATCGCGAGCGAAGGAGGCACGAGACGTTCGAGTCGGGACTGTCGAACGACATCAGCATCGGGTACGGCACGGTGCGCTGAAAAAAGATGTACATGCCGCGTCGGTGCCGATCGCGCCCCTTGCTTTCGGGCCACTTGACCGAGTTCGCGTAGCCGAGATCGGCCACTCCGGGCGGAAGCGGTGGACGAACGCTCGGTCCACCGATCTTGTCGTAGAGGAGCCCCGACGCCGCGAGAGAGAGATCGCGAACGATCTCGGCCTCGACCCGAAAGCGATTCTGGCGCGCGAGGAGCTCGTTCTGCGGGTCGACGTCCTCGAGCTCTTCGCGACGCACCGAAGTCTGTCGATAGGTCGCGGACGAGACGATCAGCTCGATCATCGCCTTGCGACTCCAACCGCGCTTCGGCAGCTCGCTGGCGAGCCAATCGAGCAGTTCCGGGTGAGTGGGCTTGTCGCCGCGCGTGCCGAAATCGTCGATGCTCGCAACGATGCCGCGCGAGAAGAGATGCCGCCACCAGCGGTTGACCGTAACGCGAGTCGTCAGCGGATTTTTCGCGTCGAGAATCCAGTTCGCGAGATCGAGTCGCGTCGCCTTCTCGACATTACCTCCGTAGGGATGGAGAACGCGAGGCGTGCCTGCGACGACCTCGGGGCCCTTGCGAAGGAACTCGCCGCGGATGAGCAAGTTCGTCTTGCGTCGCCCGCCTGCCCTCTCGACGAGCACCTGCGCTTGCGTGCTCGATCGACCGGGCTTCTTCTTGTCGTGGGCCGAGACCGCATTTCGGAGCTCGCGCCACTTCTTGTCCCCGTCGAAGAAGATCGATCGCAAGCGGGCCTTGTCGGCATCGCTGCGGTTTTCGGCGGGATTGGAGACGATGTCGACGAGAGCCGGATCGGCAGCCAGATCGCTCGACGCCGCGGAGACGACCGAAAGCCGCAAGTGACCGATCGTGTGTTGGCCGCCGTGATTCTGGTGGAGATTCAATACGAGCTCCGCGCCTCTCGCCGAACGGATCGGCTCGGCAAGCTCGAAGATAGCGACCCTTCGACGATTGAGACCGCCAGGCCCTCCTGCGATCGCCCAGCCATGCGCTTTCTTGTCGCCATCGATCGCCTTCGAGACCGCGAATTCGTTCTGCGAGTGGTCTGCACTGGCCCGGGAGAACTTCACCGGCCGCATCGACTTCGGATCACCCTCCGCGACAACGTGGAGCTCGATCTCGGAGAGGACGAAGTTCCCGTTGGGAGCCCGGCCCGGCCCCTTCATCGGGAGGGATCCGTCCGTCAAGACCTCGAGCCTCAGCGCAGTGATTACTCGAAGCTCGCTTCTCGCCGCGATCGTGTACGAATCGTTCTCCTCGTTCTTTCCCGACGCGATGAGCGCCCCCGCCTCTCGTGAATCGAGCTTCGCCCCACTCGCCGTCTTCGCCTCGCGAATCTCGAGCGGCTTCCAATGGATGGGCTTCACCTGCGCGATCCAGGCGTCGAGCTCCGCCGAACGCGTCTTCTCGTACGAAGTGACCTGCGCCTCGAGCTCCTCACGCTTCTTCGCGTGCTCGGCGAGCGCGTGCTCGTGCTTCTCGGCCTCGTTCGGCAGCGGCGCCGGGATATTGCGCTCGTCGGCGTTGTTGAAAAAAGCGAAGAGTCCGTAGTATTCGCGCTGAGTCAGCGGGTCGTACTTGTGCGTGTGACACTGGCTACAACCGACCGTCAGTCCGAGCCAGATGCTCCCGGTCGTGTTGACACGATCGATGACCGCCTTGACCCGAAACTCCTCCTGATCGGTCCCGCCTTCGGTATTCGTGAGCGTGTTTCGGTGAAAGCCCGTCGCGACACGCTGCTCGATTCCGGCGTGCGGCAAGAGGTCCCCGGCGAGTTGCTCGCGCGTGAACTGATCGAAGGGCAGATCGCGATGGATCGCCGCGATGGTCCAATCGCGAAATCGCCAAGCCCATGGACGCCGGTTGTCCTTCTCGTACCCGTCGCTGTCCGCGTAGCGCGCGAGGTCTAGCCAGTGGCGCCCCCAACGCTCGCCAAAGTGAGGCGAATCGAGCAGACGCCTGACGAGAAGCTCGTACGCGTTCGGACGCTCGTCTTTGACGAACGCATCCACCTCGCTCGGCGTCGGAACGATGCCGAGAAGGTCGAGGCTCAATCGACGAATGAGAGTGACGCGATCGGCTTCCGGCGACGGCGCGACGCCTTCTGCCTCGAGCTTCGCCAGCACGAATCGATCGATCGGATTGCGCACCCACGACTCGTTCTCGATCGCAGGGAGCGGCGCTTCACGAATCGGCCGAAACGACCAATGAAGATCTTCTTCGCTCGTCGTCCCGTCGCCCGTCTTCGGCGTCGCCGCCTCGCTCCACTTCAGTCCTTGATCCACCCACGCGCGCAGCACGCCGACCTGCCCAGTGCTGAGACGCTTCTTCTTCCCACCCGGCGGCATGACGGTCTCGCCGAGACCCGCGACCGCGTGGATCAGCAGACTCTTCTCGCTCGAGCCCGTAACCACGACGTGCCCGGAATCCCCTCCGACGAGCACAGCTTCACGCGTGTGAAGCTGCAGCCCGCCCTTCACCTTCTTCGCGTTGTGACACTTCGCGCAGTTCGCCTCGAGGATCGGCAGGACGTCCTTCGCGAAATCGACCTCACGCGCCGCGACAGGCGGCAGTTGCGAGACGTCGATCTTCGCCGCCTCCTCCGCACGAAGAGACAACGCGAGCGAGAGAACGGCGACAAACACGAACGATCCTGTCGAAGCTGGCTTGTGGTACATCGAAAGACTCGCTGGAACCGAAGAACTTCCAGCCTTCGATGGGACCACAGCCTCGGATCGCTGTCCAGCCGCGAGCGTGCCTATCGCCGTCGCGACGACACCGACGGACCGCCGAACGCTTCCTGCACGAACATCTTGATGATCCCCGGATCGATCTCGAAGCGGTGGCGCAACGCCCCGGGCGGAGCGTCCATCGTGAAACGCACGCCGTCGCGGCAGCTCAGACGCGAGAGCATGTGCTCCATCGACTTCTGCTCGCGCTCGGGCATCATCGCTCGGATGATCGGGAATCGTCATGCCGTTGTGTTTCGACTTGAGCGGCTCGAGCTTCGGTCGATACGACTTCGCGACGCGGAGCCCGTCGAAGATCGCCTTCTGAATCCCGGCGACATTCTTGACGACGGCTCCACCCGAAAGCGTCACGGTCTTGCCGATCGAGTGGAAATCACATGCGATTCCGACGTCCACGCGACCCGTTCGAATGTTCTCCTCGATCAGGTCTCCCACCCGCACGAGGAGCTTGTACTCGTGAACCGCCTTCTTGTGGCTCGGGTCGGGGTCGATCGAGCCCTCGAATCTCTTGATCAGATTGATGAGCCAAAGCTGCTCGGGAGGCGTGATCGGCAGCGCCGCTGTGAAAGCGACCGTCTTGCGTCCTCCGAGAAGCGCGGAGAATCGACTCGGCGCGTTGCGATACGAGTCGAACACGGCTTCGAGCTCCGAACCGGGCTTCGCCGAGATGTACAAGTCGATCATCAGGCGTCGCCGCCCGTCGCGTTGAACCCGAAAGTGAACTCTCGACCGTCGTTGAGCCACTGTTGGACTCGACCGTTCACGAGAAAATCGTACGTCTGTTTGGCGAAGAGCTGCCCCTGGTAGTACGACTCGCTCTGCCCGGGTCGCGGTCGCTCCGGCATCGGCGACTTCTTGAGAATCGCATCGAAGAACTCCTTACGCCCGTAGGCAGGGATGGACGGAATGTGATAGGTCGCCGCGTCGTGAAGTCATCTCGATCTCCGTCGAGCATCGGCACCCGAATACCCCTCTGCCTCCGGCTCATGCGCTCGTTGCGCGATGTGTAGCCAGGATTCTCCCCGCGAAAGTAAAACCTCTCCCCCGAACAGAGGCCGGACGACCCCGCTTTATCGGAGAGGAAACACGCTCTTCCTCTTTCGTGTCGAGGCGTCATACTGGAACTCGTGAGCGATCAACTTCCCACGGCGCCCGAAAACCCTGAAGACCCGAAGCGCGCGCCGTCCGATTCGAGCGACTCGCCGAGCGTCCTCTCGCACGTACGCGCACTCCTGGGCTTCGAGCCGGGTGTTCAGCTTCGAAGCCTCACGACGGGCAGCGCGCTCTCGTTCGACGAAGGTGAGAAAGAGGGAAAGTACCTGATCGAACGCGTCATCGGCGAAGGCGGAATGGGCAAGGTGTTCCTCGCCTTCGACCGCGATCTCCGACGCCGGAGTCGCCAGTGTCGACTCGTTCCCCAAGGACGAGTCTCCCTACGGCGTCCGCGGCATGGTGGGGAACGTCAGCGAGTTCTGTATCCCCGTCGACGATGAGCGTCCGGGAATGGTCGCTGTCCGCGGAGGTAACTGGGCGTTGACCGAAAACCCCTGCCGCCTCGCCGTTCGTCGAGTCACTGACGAGCGCTACGTCTCCGATCGCCTCGGCTTCCGCGTGAAGCTCTATCCGCGGTAGTTCACGAAGAGGCCCTGGCGAAATTCGGCGCAGCCTAGGAGCTCGTCGAGCGCGCGCTCAAAGACGCGAAAGAGACGATCGCGGGTCGTCCTCCGAGAATGGGCCGACAGGAACGCATGGATGCCTTGATCCTACGCGTGATTGGATTGGTCGCTACCGTCATCCTCGGAAGCATTCCGTTCATCGTCTGGACCGTGAGAAAACAACTGAAGAGAGCATGACGGTCGCCGAGGAAGTGCTGGCAAGTGTCGAACGAGACGGGGCCACCCTTCTACGATGCCCGCTCGCGTCTGACGTACTCGAGGCGACCGAGTCCATTCTAGCCTCACCGGCCTTCCAAGCGAACACGAAGCGCCGAGGCACGTCGAGCCGCCCGTCGAGGTGCGCGAGAAAACTCTCGCCCTGCGACTTCACCTCGACGAATGCTCCGAGACCTCCGGTCCACTGCGTACGATCGGTGGAAGTCACCTCCTCGGTCACATCGATCCCGAACGCACGGCCGACGTCGTCAGCAGTGCCCAAGAGCGGATCTGGACGGCTTCTCGCGGCGACGTTCTTCTGACGCGCCCACTCGTCCTCCATCGCTCACTTCCCGCGAGCGACGGCAGTCCACGACGCGTACTTCACGTCGAATTCTCGAACGCGACACCACCGGAAGGTCTCGCCTGGGCTTGACGGCCTACCGATGGTCTGTAGAGACCCGCGCTTGTCGACCCTGCCTCGCACGGGTACTCTTGTCGGCGAACGCTTTCGAGATCAAGACCGAGCGATGGAAGAGACCGGCCCGATTACCATCGAGATCGTCGAGCAGATCCGCTCGAACCCCGACGAGGGTCTCGATGCCTTCGTGCAGCACTACGGTGCTCGTCTGCTGATCTTCGTTCGCTACAAGCTCGGCGACAAGCTCGGCGACAAGCTCAAGACCAAGGTCGACGCCGAGGACGTCCTCCAAGACTTCTTCGCGAGCCTCGTCGAAAACGGCGATCGATTCCTCCGCGGCGTCGTCGACCGCGGCGTCCACCGTGCGGCGTTCCGCTTGCTCGAGAATCGCATCAAGGATCTCTACGAGCATCACTTCAAGACCAAGAAGCGCGACTCGAGTCGTGAAGTGCGCGAACAGGCCGCCCCCGACAAGTCCGGCGGCTTCCAGCTCGCACAGATTCCAGGCGCGACCGCGTCGTTCTCGCAGCGCATCGAAGCGCAAGACGAGTACAATAGCCTGACGCGGATCTTCGACGGCCTGAAGGACGACTCACGCCGCCTGTTCATCCTGAAGTTCGTCGAGAGCTGCACGAATCAGGACATCGCCGACGAGATCGGCGTCTCGATCAGCACGGTCAAGCGCGACACGCAGAAGCTGCTGCAGACGATTCACCGGATGCGACGACACGGCGCATGAATCTGCGACGACACGGCGCATGAATCTGCGTCGGCGGGGTGTGTGAGCTCTCAACAGGCGTCGTAGATGCACTCCGGAATCGAATCCTCGGTCGGATCCGGCCCGCAGTCTCTCTTTCCCGGCGCGTACGGCGGGTCCCCGCCGAGAAAGAGATGACTCAACAGCCACACGGCGTCGCTGACGTCCAGGTTGCCGTCGTCGTTCGCGTCGCCCGCGTCGCGACACGTCGGGCACTCTTCCCCGAGGAACTTGCAGCCGAGGATCATCACGGCGTCGGACAGATCGACCTTCGCGTCGGCGTTCGCGTCGCCACGTCGAAACGTTCCGGTGACGGCGACGATCTCGAATTCGTAGTGAAACAGTGACGGCAAGACGGTGGCCCCCTCCCAGGTGACCGCATTGGTGGTCGGTCAGCCGTGGCCGGCGCAGCCGTCGACGAATCGCAAGGAAGCGGCTTGCGGGACACCGATCTCGTCGGGTCCTCGTCCACCGATCGTCACCCGAGCGACGGGAACGATCTGATCGAGAGGCAGCGTGACGGGCCGGATGAAGGAAAGCACCACCGCACCCACCGCGCCTTGTCGCCCCTCGCACTCGTTCAAGTTGTGATCTCCGTCCCCGACACTCGAGGTCGAGAACCCGGCGTCCAACAGCCCTGGCGGATCGTCGTCGATGCTCGCCGAGACCGTCCCGTCGAGCGAGACGTCGAGGATGCGCGATTCGTAGCCCGAGATGCTGAACGACCAGCCCTGCGCGCCGCGCTCGGCGGGCTCGAGCGGATCGTTGATGGTCTCGATCACGATATACACTTCTTGCTCGAAGCGACCGTTGGGAGCCGTCTCGATTCGGCTCGGACCTCCGTCGAACCGAAACGCGAAACCCGGAGCCTCTCCGGGCTGCGCCGAAGCGACGCCGATGCTCGCGAGCCACGCGACGACGACGATCATCGACACGCGCCAGAATGAACACGAGACTCTCGGTAGCATGGTAGCCTCCTAAAACTGGCTGAAAGCCAGTCTAACCACCCGCCCAGCAGTACTCCAGAAATCACAGCGCTAACCGGGCTACTCGTCGCCGCAAGTCTCGCCGTCGAGGGTGGGATCGAGACCGAACTGCCCAAAGGGCGCCGGCGGAGTCGGTCCGCCGTTGAAGAGGGCGTCGGCGAGGTAGACCACGTCGGTCATGTCGATCGCGCCGGAGTCGTCCGCGTCGGCAGCATCGCGACACGGTGGCTCGTCGCCCCCGGCGAACAGAAAGAGCAGCGTGAATACGGCGTCCGACACGTCGATGCTCGCGTCGTTGTTCGCGTTGCCGCGGAGAAATCCGTAGGTGTAGCCCGGGTCGACGAGATCGAGACCCAGCGAGTTTTGAAGGCGCACCGCGACCTCACGCGCGGAGCTCGACGCCGGGGCGGTCACCGTCACGGGACCCTTCGGGCCGCCGAAAAACTCGAGCTCGACCTCGATCCCATCGATTTTCACGAGCACGTCGTTCTCGTCGTTCCCGAAGTTCGAGCCCGTGAGGTCGATGACTTGCGGCGAGCTCCAGTTGCCGCGGTCCGGACTGATCGTGTCGATCTGCGGAGACGGCGACAGCTGATCGGGAATGCCGACGAGGCAGACGCGCGAGTTCCACGCATCGGCGACGATGAGGCCAGCTCCCGTCGCGATCGCGATATCCCGCAAATCTTGCGAGCCGAGTCCGTCAAGGGGCACGTTGATGCCCGCGTCCTCGAACTCGAACTGCGGATTTTCCGACGTCACCGTGATTCCGACGACACTGTCGATCGTCGAGCCGCCCGCTCCGACACCGAAGAGGAAGTCGCCATCCGGAAGTCGCACCCCGACTCCCGCGTTGTGATCGAGCTCCTCCTCGAGAAGCTCAGACAAGCTGTTGCCCTCGGTGATGAACTTGCCGTCGGAAATCTGCAGGCCGATGAAGCACTCCGCGCCCGGCCCCGAGGTGATGAAGATCAAATCCCCGCGAACGTCGAGCCCGGTGTAGCCTTCCTCCACTCCCGAGGGCGGTAGCTGAAAGAGGAAATCGAC
>CAYZGY010000022.1:0-23621 GCA_964478085.1 uncultured Planctomycetia bacterium | reverse complement strand
TGATGGTGAAGAAGATCGGCGCGTGGCGGCACAATACCTGTGTCGGTGCCGGGATCCCGGACCACCCGGCCGAGCGTGATCGAAGGCTGAGCAGGTGACGACCATGCAAGAGCAGTCGAAACGTGGAAGCGAACCCTCTCCGATGCGACGTCGCTCGTTTCTCGAGATCGGCGCGTTGGGAGCGCTCGGCGCCGCCGGGCTGAGCTTGGGCGATGTCATGCGGCTGCGCGCCGCGTCGGGAAAGACCACTGCTGCGCCGGACACTTCGGTCATCTTCGTCTGGCTGGCCGGCGGCCCGCCGCACCTCGACACGTACGACCTGAAGCCGGACGCGTCCGACGAATTCCGTGGGCCCTTCAACCCGATCCGCAGCAACGTCTCGGGCATCGATGTCTGCGAGTTGCTTCCGCTTCACGCCAAGTGCGCCGACAAGTACACGCTGATTCGCAGCATCGCTCACCGGTTCAACGACCACGGCGGCGGCAGCAAGCGCGTGATGACCGGACGCATTCCCGCGACGCCGACCGGCACGAAGAATGACGCTCCATCGGTCACGTCGATCGTCGCCAAGATGCGCGAGCACGTCGATATCGGTCTCCCCAACTGCATCGCCTGCACGAAGAGCGGGCGGGACAAGCCAGACACCTACGCGATGGGCGCGGCGTACCTCGGGCCTCGCTACGTGCCGTTCGCCGTCGCTGGCGATCCGAGCCATCCGAAGTTCGAGATCAAGAACATCTCCCTGAACCCCGGCCTCGCCGGACGGCTGGATGATCGCCTTCGCCTTCTCGAAGGCGTCGACCGTCTTCGCGGCAACATCGACTCGAGCGGCCTCATGGAATCGATGGACGAGTTCAACCAACAGGCGGTCAGTTTGATGACCAGCCCCGAGGCGCGCGAGGCGTTCGACCTATCGCGAGAATCCGAGCGTCTGCGCGAGCGCTACGGAAAGAACTCGTGGGGCCAGCGGACGCTGATGGCGCGCCGTCTGGTCGAGGCCGGATGCAGCTTCGTGACCGTGGTCCTGGAGAATCCCGGTATCAAGGGCACGTTCTACAACTGGGACACGCACGCGGTGAACCACGACAACTTCAAGGACATGCGTCTTCGACTGCCGCGGTACGACCAGGCGGTGACGGCCTTGATCGAGGACTTGCACGATCGTGGACTGACGAAGAAGGTGTTGCTCGTCGTCACGGGCGAGTTCGGACGCTCCCCCCGCATCAGCAAAGCCGACGGAGGCTCGAAGGGTCGTCGCGTCGGTCGCGAGCACTGGCCGCAAGCGATGTCGGTCCTCGTCTGTGGTGGTGGCATGGAGCACGGTCAGGTCGTCGGCTCGACCAACGCGCGAGGCGAGCATCCGCGTGATCGCCCGCTGACGCCCAACGACCTCTGGGCGACGGTTTACAAGCATCTGGGCATCGATCAGAACGCGACGATCACCGACTACACCGGCCGCCCGGAGCACCTGCTACCGTTCGGAGAGCCGATTCGCGAGCTGATCTGAGATCCTGACAGAGGATGGCGAAGTGAAAGCACGGAGGAGCCTGACGACCGCTGCTGCGTTGATCGTCCTCTTGTCGTGCCTCTCGTTACGCCTCTTCTCTCTTCACGCCGCCGACACCAGTCGGCTACAGCAGCTCACGGTCGCTGATGCGGAGAGGCTGTCTGACGACAGGAGCGGCCGACTCTTGCTCGACGGACTGAAGACGCTGTCGCCGGAGGTGGCCACGGAGCTGGCGCGGCACAGAGGCTGGCTGTCACTGAACGGGCTCACGAACATCTCGGACGAGGCCGCCACGGCGCTCGCTCGTCACAGGGGTGCGTTGCACCTGGACGGTCTCACCCAGATCTCCGACGCTTCGGCCGCGGCGCTCGCCGCGCATCGAGGCGAGCTCTCGCTCAACGGACTGACAGCCATCTCGGACGCGGCCGCCAAGAGCCTCGCGCGGCACACCGGCGGGCGGCTGTTTCTGGGGGGGCTGACGACGCTCTCGCCGGAGGCGGCCCGTGCGCTTTCGGGGCGCAACGGCGGCGGGCCGATCTTTCAGATGCACCTCGACGGCCTGACGACACTCTCACCCGAGGCCGCCGCCGCGCTGGCCAAGATGCACGGCCACAACTGGAACGGGCGCCTGCCCCGATTCAAGACCGTGCCAGACGACGTCGCCCGGGCGCTGGCGAAGGGCGGGAACATCCGTTCGATGCCGGGGCTGACGACGATCTCCGACGAGGCGGCCAGGTCGCTATTGCCGAAGATCGGCGGCAACTTGCCCGCACTCGAGAAGCTCTCGCCCGAAGCAGCCAAGGCGCTTGCGAAGGCGAGAGGTCATCTAGTTCTCGATCGTCTGACATCGCTCTCGGACGAAACGGCCAGAGCGTTGACCGAAAAGGCCCACAACCGTGGCAACCTCTACCTCAACGGCCTGACGACGATTACGCCGGATGCAGCGCGAGCGATTTGCCGGCGCGAGGGCGACCTGCATCTGAACGGACTGGCCACAATCCCCCTCGACGTGCTCGAGGCACTCGCCGAGCACAAGTCGCCCGGGTATGCCAGACCCATCGTGTTCCTCGATGGCTTGACGACACTTTCGGATCCAGGGGCCGCGGTCTTGGCGTCGTGGCCGAAATGGAGCGGTGAGCTTCCTCGCTTGCGCGAGCTCTCGGAACAGGCCGCCGCGGCGCTGGCGTCCTCGCGGAATTTCAGCGGCAAGCTCCCCGCGGTGAGGATGCTGTCGGTCGAGGCGGCTCGAGCCCTCGCGCGGCGAAAGGGCAACCTGTCGCTCGACGGTCTGCCGACGATCTCCGACGAGGTCGCCGAGGCGCTGGCCGAGCACAGGGGTGGAACACTCTCGCTGGGTGGTCTGAAGAACTTGCCCGACAGCGCGGCCGAGGCTCTTGCGACGCACAATCGCTTCGGAAGCAACCGGGGGCGGTTATCGCTCAGTGGTTTGTCGGCTATTTCCGGCGGCGCGGCCAAGTCCCTGGGCAGATACAAAGGCGACTGGCTCATTCTCGATGGATTGACGACCCTCTCCGGCGAGTCTGCCAGGTCGCTCGTCCAACGGGTGGGGGTCCTCTCACTCAAGGGGCTGAAAACAACCCCCGACGCCGCCCTCGAAGCCCTGCGGGAGAACTCCTCGGTGGTGCTGCCGGACTCGTTGCGACGCAGGAGGATCGCCGCCGCGTCGACTCCGGCTGACACCGCGGTGGTTCACGAATTTCTCGATTCCCACTGCGCCGACTGCCATGCGGACGGCTCCGACAAGGGGGACTTCGAACTCGATATTCTGAAACAGGACAGCGTTGCAGGTCGGGTGGGCTATGCGTCGATCCTCGAGCGCCTGCGTGCCGGCGACATGCCTCCGGCCAAGAGATCACGCCCCGATGCCGACGCCGCGGCTCTGGTCATGAAGTGGATCGAGGCCAAGCTCGACTCGCCGCTCGCCGGTCCGCCTGTCTCTTACGCTGTCAAGGAGAAGCCGGTCGACGGAAACCGGCTACCGAACGCGATCCTCTTCGGTGGGCCGCGAGGACCGAGCGTTCCGCCGCCGCCACGGCTCTGGCGGCTTTCTCCGACGGCATACAGCGCATGGGCCGCATCTGCGTTTAACGTTCACGGGCTTCAGCAGCCGTTCGGTCTCGTCCAGGAGTCCGGTTTCAAGGACTTCGCTGCGCTCTACGCTCCCGACGAAGGCGCGTCCGGCCTGCTGCTGTCCAATGCGGAGCAGGTCGTCGCGGCTCAGGTTCGCCACCATGAGCTCGTCAACATCAACAAGGACCCTGAGGCAGCCAAGCGATCCCACTGGCCGAAAGAAGGCCGGGCGAAAACCGCTACTTCCCAAGAGCGCGAAAGCCTCGAGAGCGGCGTGCGCGTGCGCGGCCACGGAGCGTTTGCGCCGCTCTTGCATCCGCAGGTCCAAGCGAATCGCAAAGAGCTGGAACGAGCTCTCGAGCAGCAGTTCCGGTTGTCCGTCGCGCGGCCGCCGAACGAAAAGGAAGTCGAGAGTCTCATCGCTCTCTACGACGACATCGCCGGCGAGGGCGACTGTCGTCTGGCGGGCAAGACGATCCTCATGGCGCCGCTGATGGTGCCGGAAGCGATCCTTCGCTTCGAGGTCGGACTGGGCGCCGAGGTGCGGCCAGGCGTGCGTATGCTGTCGCCCCGCGAGACGGCGATGGCGCTCAGCCTCGCGTTATCGCGAAAACGCGAACCCCACCTGCTGTCCGCCGCCGCCGAAGGCAAGCTCACTTCGCGTGAGGAGGTCGCCGAGACCGTCCAGCGAATCCTCGACGAGCCGAGAATCGAGAAGTCGCGCGTTCTGTGGTTTTTCCGCGAGTACTTCGACTACTACCGCGCTCCAGAGGTTTTCAAGGATTCGCTGCCCGATCATAAGACGCGGCGCGGCATTCACTACAATCCGCGGGGCTACGTCAGCGATACCGACGTCCTCGTGATGAGCATCCTGTCCCGCGACCGGGACGTGCTCGGACGACTGCTTACGACGACCGAGTCCTACCGAACGCACGAGCTATTCGTTCCCAATCACACGCTCGACGATCTTCGCTACGCGCAGAGCCCGCTCTTTCTCCGGTTCAGTCCCCTGGCACTCGATCACCGTCGCGAGCCGCAAGGCGATCGCATCGGCGTCCTGATGCAGCCGAGCTGGCAGGTGGCATGGTCGACGAACTTCCACAACGACATCGTGCGCCGCGGTCGGTGGGTGCGCGAGCGGCTACTCGGTGGCCGCGTTCCCGACCTGCCGATCGACGCGGCGGCGATGATCCCCGACGACCCGCACAGGACTTTGCGTGAGCGGCAGATGGTCACTCGCGAGGCCAAGTGCTGGAAGTGCCATCAGAAGATGGACGAGCTCGGACTGCCCTTCGAGGATGTCGATCACTACGGCTACTCGCGGAGGACGGAAGAGGTGCTCGACCTAGAGGCGATGGAGCGAAGCGGCGACAAGAACCGCAAGATCTATCGCGATGCCCCGCTGGATACGACCGGGTACATCCGGGGTAGCGGCGACCCGGCGATCGACGGGCCGGTGCGCGATGCGCCCGAGATGCTCCGTCGCCTCGCAGGGTCCGACCGCGTGCGCCAGATCTTCATCCGCCATGTCTTCCGTTACTTCCTGGGCCGTAACGAAACGCCCGGCGACGCCGTCAGCCTGCAAGAGGCCGAAAAGGCGTATCTCGATGCCGGCGGCAGCTTCCAGGCGCTGCTGGTCTCGCTATTGTCATCCGAATCGTTCCTCTACAGGACAATACCGTCGAAGGAACCAACGTCGTGAAGAACTCGAGCTCCCTGAGCGTGGTGACTCCGGACGATCTCGATCGTCGCACTTGCCTGAAGCGCCTGTCGCTCGGCGCGGGGGTGGTCGTCTTGCAGCCGTTCCTGAACGCCTTGGCGGCCGAGGCCGACGGCCAGGCTCCGCCCTTGCGGGTCATCTTTTTTCTGCAGGGCAACGGGCTCTGGCCGCACCATGTTCAGCCGAAAGGAGTCGATCGGGAGAAGGCTGACAGGCTTGTCGACCTGCCGCTCGCTGACCTGGAACTACCGGAGCCGATCGCGGCGCTGGAGCCGTTCAAGGATCGACTGGGGATCATCCAGAAGCTGTCGCACAAGATTTCCGGCGGCGGCGATCACGGGAAGCATTACGGCGCTCTGGGCTGTTTCAACTGGCGCCGGGGAGCGCTCGCTCAGACGGTCGATCACGCGATCGCGGGGACGCAGTCGAGCGTCATTCCCGTGCTCGGTCTCGGGATGCAGCCGTCGCCCGAAGCGGTCGTCGTCAACACGGTTTCGGCGATCGGCCCCAAACGCCCGCAGCCGATGATCTGCCAGCCGGACGTCGCGTTTCGGACACTGTTCGGCAGCGTGGCCGAAGGCGACGCGGGCAAGGTGTTTCGGGCGCGGAACAAGCTGCTCGACTGGATTCGCTCCGACATCAAGCGGGTCGAGCGGTCGCTCCCGGCGATGGACCGCGAGAAGCTCGACATCTACCTCGACACGTTCGAGCAGATGCGGACCCGGCAGGACAAGATCGCGACGATGCGGGACCGGCTGAAGGCCAACGAGCCGTCGATCGACAAGTTCGATAGCCAGCGCGTGACGGAGCGATTCGAGGCTCAAAGCGCGATCGCGGCGGGTGCGATTGCTTCGCGGCTGACGAACGTGGTGAATATCGACGCATCTGGGTTGGGCTATTACACGTGGAAGGAACTCGGCGTCGAGAAGGACGGCCACTCGATCGGGCATATGCACCCGAGCAATCCGGAACGTGACAAACTCTGGGTTCCTGTTCGCAAATTCCACGCCGAGCGAATCGCGGACCTCGCCAGTCGGCTCGATACGGTGAAGGAAGGTGGCGGCACGGCGCTCGACAACACGCTGATCGTCTGGATGAGCGATTCCGGGGAAGAGCATCACGGCTTCTGTGCGGAATGGCCGCTGGTAACGCTGGGCAATCTCGGCGGGCGACTGAAGACGGCCGGCCGATTCCTGCAGTATCCGGCCTACCGAGAGGGAGCGAAGGAAACGGCGAACCGAACGATTCGCAACTTCTACCTGGCGCTGCTGCACGCGTTGGGAGACCGTCGCGACAGCTTCGGCGAGCTGGATCCGCGAATGCCCGAAGGTGCCCAGGCCGGTCCTCTGGCGGAGATCCTCGCTTAGCCTGTTGCGGCATCCGAACTCATGGTGTTCGGAACGTTCGCGCGGTCGGCTGCGGGCTCTCGAGGACTCGTTGGCCCTCGCGAATCGAGCCGGACGTCGCGAGCGTGAAGGTCGCTGTCTTACCTCGCGTCTGAACCGCGCCAGCCGCACAGCGGAACGTGACCTTCGCGTCGGCAGAGACGAGCTCTCTCGGAATCGCGGTGCCATCGGCTTTCCGGGGCGGATCCGCAACGAGCACGTAGTCCGTGCCCGCTTGCGTCTCGACCTGTAGCCCTTGCCCGTCGGCGAACCAGCTCACCTTCGGCGGAGGCTCCGACTTCAGACGCGGCCAGAGAAGGACGGACACCGTACCGCGTCCACGTAGCGTGCCTACGAGCGCCGTCTGCGATGTCGCCGTCAGCCCGTCCTTGCCGTCGCGGCGGCCCATGCCCTTCTGCACCGTCGCCTCAGTGCGAAGCTTCAGTGCGGCGGGCTCGAAGACGAAGATGTCGAGGTCGACGTCGTCCTCACCTGTCACCGTCGCGCCGTGACCGTGCACGACGATCCCCTTCGTCGTCAGCCACAGGCGCCAAGTCGCATCGGCGTCGGCGGCGTGCGAGTCGCGAATGAAGAACCCTGTCGGGCCGAGCGGCTCGGCGTCTTTGATGAAGGTGATCCGTCGCTGCCAGGCTCCTCGACGTCCGTGCACGAAGTCGAGCCGTTCACTCGGCGCGAAGGAGGCGATCTCCATCACGGAGCTGCCCGGCACAGCCGGAGAGGTCAGCTGGTTGTGCCAGCGCGCCGGATGCTGACCGATGTACCCGAAGTCGTCCGCCAGCAGCCGGCCTTTGCCCCACACGACGATGCTGCCCGAGTCGTGATCGTAGTGCTGGTGTTGAGAGCCGGCGATGAGATGTAAATACGTCTCACGCTCCGACGGAAAGTGACTTCGCAGCACGACACCTGTCTTGCGAAACCACTCGCTGCCGTACACCGGCGCCTCGGGAGCCACGCCGTGCGAGAGCAGCAGCTTTCTGTAACCGCTGAACGTGCCGAAGGGACCGAAGAGACCGATCGGCGGCGAGCCGTGCTCCTCGCACATCCATTGCATGTTTGCAGCGAACGCCGGGTCACGGTCCTTCCACAGCCCCGCGACGATTCCGAACATCCCCGTCCCCTCGCCCATGTACGTGTGCCCGATCGGTGGGTAGTGGCGGAAGCCGCCCGTGCGGCGGTCGCGCGGAGTGGAGATCTTCGCCAGCCACTCGCACACCTTGCGAATCTGTGGGTCGCAGACCTCGTGACCGAATCCGGCGTTTGACGCCATCAGAAAGGCGCCGAGCATGTGATCGAGCGAGACCATCGCGTAGTGCGGAGCCTCGAGCCAGCCGCCGTTCTCGTCGGACCACTCCCGCAGCTGTCGCTTCAGCTCGGTGAGCCCGCGCTCGGCCCACTCCCTCGCTCGTGGATGCGAAGGAATGAGCGATGCGACAGCCGTTTGATAGAGAGCCACGGTCGTCGTCATGTTGGGATTGGCGGAGTAGCCCCGCGACGGCGACCAGTAGTCCTCACGACTCACGGTGTAGCCCAGAAGGGCGAGCTGCGCGAGCATCCGCTTTCGCAGCCGGGGCGTCACGCCCGGGCAGCCCAGCGCCGCGTCGGTGAGGTTGAGAGGCGGCAAGAGGAGGACGCCCTGCATGTGCGGAGCGACGCCCAGAGTGACGCGGCCGTTCTGCTCGAGGAGCCCGTCGTCGACGACCTGGTCGAGCCACTCGTTCGACCGCTTGACGATGGCGTTCCCGAGCGCCTCGTTCTCGGATGCGAAGTACGCCAGGAGCGGCGCCTCGATATTGTACTTGTTGATCGGCTGCTGGGACGTCCAGCGCTTCACCTCGGTCGGATCCTTCGGCAGCTTCGATCGCAAGTCGGCGAGGTCCTGCTTGCGAACGAAGAGCCGGGGATAGTCGTCGTGCTCACCGGGCCACTCGAGCACGTAGTCCTTGACCTCATCGAGAGGGAAGTCGCCGTGCTTGATCACGTATCGCTGCGGCAGCGGCGCGACCTTGCGGTTCGCCGCCTCGAGCGGAGCGATCGACTCGCCCCGTGGTGGGGTCCCTAGCAGCCACTTCCGCTGTCCGCCGCCCAGAGGCATGTGGAGGGTCACGACGTCGTGCTCCGCGTGTGCCTCGACGACCGGTGCGAGCTGCTTCGCCCGTTCCCTCCACTCTGGGTCGCGCCACTCGGCAGGGCGCAAGGCGGCGACCATGAGCAGGTCGGCCGGCGAGTACACGGCGAACCAGTTCCCTTGGCGGTCGCTCATCCACCAGCGCAGCCACGGCTCGAGCGTGTGGGCGAGCCCCGGAGCGATCGTCCACGATTCCAGCGGTCCGATGTTTCCCTTGCCGCGTCGATGAAGAAGCCGGGTCGGTCGAAACGCCTCGCTGCCGAGAGGTACCAGCATGCGGCCGCCCGAGCGAGCGTCCATCGATTCGCTGACCAGCACGACGGGCTCGTCGCGCAGCATGCGGAACCTCAGCGACCACGTCCCGCCACCGGAGAGAGCGACGTGACAGAGCGCCTCCGCGAACACGGGCCCCTTCGTTAGGAGCTCGACGCGGTAACTCTCGGCCTCCGCACCGTCCTCGAGCTTCGAGCCCGCGGTCCACACTCCCGTGCGTAGCCGCACGCCCGCGATCGGACCTTCGTCTCCGTGGAGCTTCTTTCGTAGCGCGAGCCCGATGTGGGCGTTTCGGAGCACCACCGTCTCGGCCGTCTCGGAGACCTCGATGTCGGTCGACGCGGCCGTTCCGATCTTGGCAAGGCGATAGCGCTGCGTCCGACCGGCGGCGAGAGTCACCTGGAACGCTACGCGCGGCTTTCCCGCCGCTTCGATCAGCTGACTCGGCACGGTTCGGCCGTCCGGACCATTGACCCCCGCGCCTGACTTCACCGCCGCCGATTGCGACGGCGTGAGGGGAAACGTGACGAGCTCGTTGGCCCACTCTCGCCCGAGCGCTTCCCGCAGGACGAAGTCCTCCGCGGACAAGGGCACTCGAAGGAGCAGGAATAACAGCGCGGCGAATCTCGTGTGTCTGTAGCTCATGCGCCCGCTCTCTGATCCCGTTGTCAGCCGTCGTCGTCGGTCGATGGCGCGCGAACACGCGAGGCCACCGTGTCGCCACCGCGGGCTCTCCGAATCGGTTCCTGGACGCGCTGCGCATCATCTATCATCACCGTCATGTCGTGCTCCTGAGAACACGACGCCAAGCATTGTACGCAGATCGCGACGCGCCGGGGTGACCTGGTCCCTTCATTCAGGTCCGGTTGCCATGTTCGAGTCCCATCTTTCAATCTTGGCCGGATCGTCAATCCGTCGCAGTACGCAGGACGCAGTACGCAGGACGCTCAGAATCCGATCTCGCTGCGAGTCCGACAAGCGCGGCCACGACTCGATCACGCGCCCCAAATCGGCGTCGACGCTTTGGGGCCATTTTAGGGCGAGCGGATGACCGCAACTTGCCGCGAGGTGTCCCGGTTCTGTCCGCAACTCGCCATCGGCGGAAGTCGCAAGCCCAGACACCTGTCCGCGATCCGAAGTGTTCTGACCGCAAGTTGCCTCGCCGTGTCCGCAACACGACACAGCATGAGCGGCGGCCGACTTCGGTTCGATTCCCCCCGCCTCCACCAACTTTTGCGAGACTGAAACCTCTGAGCGGTCAGCGCTCAGGGGCCTTGTCGTTCTGGTCTCATCGCCCCGTTCTGCACCTACTTCTGCACTTGCGATCGCCGGAAAACGGGTTCGCCGTGCCGCGAGTGCGGATGACATCGCCCACTTTCTCCGCGATCTCGGAGAGCCGGACGTTGCCGGCTTCGGGGTAAATGGGGCGAGAGGGTGCTTGCACTACTTCGTTCGGAACGCCTTGCTTTGAACGAGCGAGTGAACGAATTCGCTGACGGCGAACTCTTTGCTCCTGGCCAAGCTGACGATTTCTTTCGCAAGGCCCTCGTCCGTGAAGCCGAAGGGACGGCCCAAGGCGTACTCGATCAGGTGTTCTGTGAAGCCGCGGGCGAAGTCTTCTTCTCGTTCGGCGATGAGGTCGCGTAGTTCCTTGTAGTCGCCGAAGGACGGGCCTTTGTGGAGGGCCCCTGAGGCGTCGATCGTCCAGGTCTTTCGCTTACCGATGCCTCTTCCTCTCCTGTTTCTCAGTTGATAGCCGTCTTCCGTGCGCCACTTTCCCGCGGCGTCGAAGTTCTCCAGGCCGAAGCCGATCGGGTCGATTTTGCGGTGGCAACTCGCGCACTGTGGTTCTTCCTGATGAGCGAGAAGGCGTTCTCGCGTGGTGAGGATCTGACCTTCCAGGCGCGAGATCTGCGGGACGTTGGGCGGGGCGGGTGGAGGTGGGTCGTTCAACAGATGGCGCAGAACCCAGGCTCCGCGTTCCACTGGGCTGCTGACGATGCCGTCGCTGCCCATGGCGTGGATGGCGGCCATTCCGAGTAGTCCGCCGCGTGGCGAATCGGCGGGCAGCTTGACTCTGCGGAACTCGTCGCCCGTGACGCCGTCGACTCCATAGTAGGTGGCGAGCAGTCCGTTGATGAATACATAGTCGCATTTCAGAAGCTTGCCGAGTCGACCACCTTTCGAGCTGCGAAGCAGGTGAGCGAAGGACTGGTAGACTTCTTCACGGGCAGCGGCTCGAGTGTTTTCGTCGAACTCACGATGCAGGTTCACGTCGAACTGAAAGAAGTCGAGCCGTTCCATGTCGAGCCACTGATGCACGAAGCCGGAGACAAATGCATCCGATCGTGGATCAGCGATCAGTCGAATCACCTGCTCGCGGAGAGTTTTCGGTTGGTGCAACTGGTTTCGTTCGGCCAGATCGAACAATTGCTCATCCGGTGGGGCACTCCAGAGGAGGTAAGCCAAGCGCACGGCGAGTTCGCGGTCATCGAGCTGGCGTCGTTCGGCATCGTTACCGAGTTCCTTGAGATAGAGAAAACCAGGCGAGGCAAGAATAACGCTGAGTGGCGTGCGGATGGCGATCTCGAAGGAATCGCCTGCCTTTCGACGCGCTCCGAAGATTGCCAGAAGCTTGTCGACGAACGTCGCGTTGGGTTTCGCCTCGCGAAAGGCGGCTTCAGCGAATTCGGAGAGGATGGCGCGAGCACGTTCCGATTCGGACTGAGTGGCGATGGCAGGATGCGTGTCGAGAATCGTCCGCAGCGGTGAAGGCGGTCCGGTTTCCGGAAGCGGACCTTCGAGCTCGATCCAGTCGACCCAGATGGCGGGCGGCATTCCGTATCCGTTGGTTCGCTTGTGTCTGTTGTAAGCACCGCGAAGGCTCTTTGCGTCCGTGGGCTGCCGCTCCTGTATACCGAATTCCTTTCGGGTATGAAGGCCAACGACGAGTCGCGTCTCGATGACCTCGGGTCGTTCGATGGTTCCGGTCACCTGGTGGCTGCTGATGGGTAAGCTCGCGAACCCTGCCGGCACTCGGTTCACTCGCTGCGGGTGTCCGATCTCGATGAAGTGACGGTACGACGGAGATCCTTCCACGACGCCAGCGCGCACACGCAGCGTGTAGGTCCCGGGCGGAACGTTCTTCGGCTTTGGTGATACATCGATGCGCTGGATTCCCCACGTGAGCTTCAGATACGTGCCTCGATCGCTGTGAGGGAGATTGGCGTAGTGCTCCAGGTACGCGTACGATCGGCTGTAGCCGCCCTGGAAGGATTGCACCGCAGCGTTGTCATCTCGGAACCCGAACTCTTTCGGGTCGGGAACACCGATCAATTTGTGGGCGTGACGGTAGAACTGAAAGGCCGACGCCGATGGCCATGCGGACCGGTCGAACTTCGGGTTCTCTTCGAGAATCTTGGCCAGAATCTCACGGTTCTTTGGAGCGTCCGCAGCTTTGTCCACACCCGCTTTCCAACGCATGAAGCGGTCGTTGGTCTCCTTCATTCCCCGCATGCGCTTGACGCTCTGGACGTTGACCGTGGTCTCCGGCTCGACCCGGAAGACCCGCGGCTTCGTTTTCTGCGCCGCCTGCCGCTCGAAGGCTTCATCGATGGCCTGACGTCCCAGCTTGAGATACTGCTCGAGCTGATCGCTGGAGATGAACTGCGATGCTCCCACGGTATCCATCGTTCCCGATCCGCCATCGGTCGGCAGTGAGCCGACATCGACTCTCACGCCGGTCAAGTACTCGATGGTGTTGCCGTACTCTCGCCGATTGAGCCGACGCATCGTGATCTTGCCACCTGAATCCGACAGAGCCTTCCGTGCGATGACCATGGTTCGAGCCAGGTCATCGAGGAAATCTGCTTTCTCCGTGTTGCCCGGCTGATCTGAATCTACCGGCGGCATTTCACCAGCGTTCAGCGCATTGAGCACCTTCTGCCAGAGTTCCGCCTGCTCGATGGTGGCGATGCGGAACGACAGCGTTTCGAGATCGACTTTGCCTTTCCTCGTCTTGGAGTCGTGACATTCGAGGCAGTGTGCCTTGAAGAATGCCCGGTGTTTCTCCGGGAAGCGTGCTTCGAGGGGGGCGCCTTGCGCGAAGGAGCTGAGCAGGGAGACTGCGATGCAAGTTGAGAGTAGGAAGCGTGTCATGGTTCTCGTAGTGGAGCTCGCCAGAGTTCCCGTGTGGGAAGACTAAGACTGCAACTCCTTCACGACGCCGGTACTGTCGCCGTGTCGTGCGACGTTGATGCCGAGTCCCTGCAGCATCGTCAGCCACACATTGCACAGCGGCGTGTCCTTCGAGAGGACGAGGTGCCGGCCCAGTTTCAGGTTGGCACCGCCGCCAGCGAGAACCGTGGGGCAATTGGTGAGGTAATGGATCGAGCTGATGTTCGAGCCGAAGGCCAGCGCAACATGGTCGAAGAGACTCGATCCATCTGCCTCTTTCGTCGCCTTGAGTTTGTCCATCAGCCGTGCCAGTAACTCGCTATGAGTGCTGTCTCGCGATTGCGACGCCTGCATACGTTCCCCCGGAGAGTAATGGCTCACGTTGTGAGCACTCAGAGAGATCCCCAGGCTCTGGAGGAGCGCCTGGCCCGGCATGCGGTATGTCATGACCCGCGTGCTGTCCGTCTTTAGCGCGGCGACGATCAGGTCGTACATCACCTCGACTTCTTCGCGTCCTTTCAAGCCCGGTTTCGGCTCGTCGATGGGAGACTTCGCTTTGGGAATCTCGAGCCACGCCTCATCTTTCTTCAGCCGTGTCTCGATATCACGGATGCCCTGAAAGTACTCTTCCAGCTTGTCTTTGTCGGTCTTCGTCAGGCCACGCTGCACGCGTTTGGCTTGGGTCAGGACGGCATCCAGCACGCTGCGATTTTCGGCGATGGCCGCCTGGCGTTGCTCCAGCGGCAGATCGTCTGCGGAGAACAGTTTGTGAAACACCTGCACCGGATTGTTGAATCCCGCTACAGGTTTACCTCGCAGGTCCCAGGCCAGCGACAGCCCGGGACCATGACCCGACGCGCTACCATCGGTGCTGTTGAGTTGAATCGACGAGAAGCGCGTGTCTTGGCCCAGTGCCCGAGCCGCTACTTGATCGGCAGAGATGCTGTTGGACATGCTCTGGCCCGGCACCGCGAAACGATTCGCTCCCGTCAACCAGAACGTGCTGCCCCAATGAGCTTCTTTGCTGTACTGATTCGAACAACCCTGGACGACTGTGAAATCCTTCTTGTGTCGCGACAGTGGCTCGAGGCCGTCGGGCAGTTTGTAATCCGCTCCCGTCTGTTCGAGATCGGGAAACCACGTTTCCTGGGTCACGCCGAATCCCATGCCCAGAAAGACCATGCGCTTGGGCGGCTTCGCGATCGCTTTCTCTGCAGCTGAAGCGAAACGGCGAAATCCGATAGATTCCAGCGTGGGCAGCGCGATCAGCGCTCCGACTCCGCGAAGAAAATGGCGGCGCTTGAGTTCTGTGTTCACAGTCGATCTTTCGCGTCGAGTTACTCTAGGTTAACGACCTGATTCTACGTTTTCCAAGGGACCTCCGCGTTCGAAAACCGTCTCATGACTTGCCGCCTCCAGGTGTTCGGCTGCTATTTCTTGTAACCCGCGCCGGTTAGGCTCTCGAGTACGGACTGCTGCCAAGTACGGAGCTCTGCTTGTTCGGTGGGGGTTCGATTCCCCCCGCCTCCGCGAGACGATGACGTGGTGTCGAGTTACCCTTTTGTGTCCCTGGTCCAAACGTGTTTGAATGTGCCCAAGCGGAGAGTGGCCGAGCTGGGAACGGTCGTATCTCTACGGTTTAGAAACGATTGGATACGTTGAGCCCGTGATTTCGACCCCGGATCGGTGGTTTTGAAAACCACTGACGGTTAACCCCGTCCTAGGGTTCGAATCCCTATCTCTCCGCCATATCTTTTTTCGGGGGCGGGGGTTGTGACGAGGGGGGAGGTGGGGCGGAAGGGGCGGAGTCGGGCTGAAATTCGAGATGTGTCCCTGATGTTTGCCTGTTGCTCGAAAGTGCTGATCGGCCGTTAGGGTCGGTCCGGTCGACGTGTGTGGGGCGCGACGTTGCGACGTGTCGCATCGGGCCGCGAGCTTGGCGTCGTGGTCGGATCGGATGGCGCGAGCGCGTGTCACGCGACCTGTGGGCGTCGGCGTTGGAGCGTCGCGTTGGTTTCTTCGTGGGCCTGCGGTCGAATCCGACTCGTACAGAAGCGCTCCTCTTCGAGGTCGGACGACGAGTGGGTCAAGAACCGTCGTCGTCGTGATCATGTGGCTTCCATACGATGATGGAAGGGCTCTCATCGACCAGCCTGCGGTGGCGCGTGCTCAGCGTGTCGAGATTGGTCGGGCTCAGTCCGAAGACGCCGATGGCGACGCCGCTACGGGAATCCGAGTCGCTAAGCGTGAGTGCCCGGTCGTAGTCTCGCATCAAGGTCGAGAGCGGGGAAATGCGAGCTCGGAGAGCCGGGTGTCCAGGTACCGCAATCGTCTCTCGACCAGCGTCGAGGAGAAACGGGGCGATCGCGAGGAGCTGTTCGCCAGCAGCCTTGGCGGCCTGGGCAGCCCCGGCGGCAGTCGACGAGTACGGATCCGATAGGTTGTTCCAACCTGTCGCGCCTCCAGAGTCGTAATCCAGATCGATGCAGAACTCGTCAATCATGATGAAGAACAGCCACTCCTCGATCCTGCCGAGATCGACTTTCCCGTCAAATCGGCTGGCGGCGAGAAGGCTACAGGCCGCGTCTATTGTGAGCCCGGCGAGCTGAGTAGTTCCCTTTTCCGTCCCTACGTAATGTCGCACGCCGGCGCGAAGCGGCTCAAGCGACGAATCGTCGGGTGATGTGTAGAGTTCCTCGAGGCTCTCCAAGAGATCGCGCTTTCCCGAATCGAACTCAGAGCGAATCCGCCGCACGGGGTCGGAGGCGATCACGACGAAGACTGACGTGACGACGACGCCCATTGCGACGAGTATGAAAATGGCCAGGCGCGTGAGGCTCAGACGCGAACTCCTTCGAGCTTGCGTTACCGAAGGCTCTGTCTCCATGCGGAGCATCGTAGACACCTTGATGCTGGGTAGATCAGCTTCCGTTTGTAATGACGGCGGAAGTTGGGCAGCCGTTGCAGACGACCCAGCCGAACGGCACACCGATCGTCGTCGACGCGACGGTGGTGGGGGAAGAGTGGTTCACGATCGATGCAGATCATCCCTTGCGGGGAAGGAGCTGATCTTCGAGATCGAGACGGTGGAGGAGTGCGGCCGACGGATCTAGTCAGACGGCGAGAGGCTACTGCGGTATTGAGCGTGCGAAACTCGGTTCATTCTCAGTATGCGTTTCACCGTACGTCGAGTACTCGGAGGAGTTTCTCGTACCAGCCGTCGTCCCAACACTTGGCCCACTGGATGTTCCGTAGTTCTCTTGGAGGATCGCACTCGTCTACGAGGATCGGGATAATGTATCGGCTTCCCAGCGGCCGTTCCTGCATCTGTTCCAGAGCGTATCGAACCTCGCGCTGCACGAAACCTCGCTTAGAGACGCTCGCACTCGAGAGAAACACCACCACGAAATCGGCCGGTTCGAGAGCGTCTTCGATCACGGCTCGCCAATCGTCACCCGGCAGGAGGTCCTTTTTGTCAAGCCAGGTCAAAACGCCGTCCTGTAGCAGCCGACTCGCCGTCGTTTCGACGAACGGCTTATCCTCGTCAGCATGACATAGGAACGCGAGTGGGACAGGAAGCTCGGCAACGCCGTTCGCGATCGGGATATCGCGAATGACCTTTGGAACGGATTGACCCGGTAGTTGTATCGTGACTTCTACCGTCAAGGGGCGATTCCCCTTTCTTATCGAAATGATAGTTCCATCGGGAACTTCCTTTCGGCCCTTGGTCTTGAGCGTGCGCAATTCGTTCGGCGCCGCCGGGGTCGACGGATCGATGTCCTTCATCGATTTCACGACGATCGGAGGGAGGTCGGAATCGTCCACTTCCGATTCCTCAGGCCCGGTCTCGAACGCGGTCAATCGACCGAGGATCTGATCGAGAGCCGCGATCACTTTTTCGAGACACGGCCCCTTGACCTGGGCTACTTCGTCGAAAGCCACGGAGGATTCTAGGGCATCGACCTGAACACCGGACTGCGGAATCCAGATCGTCCAGCTTCTACGGAGGGTTTCGAGATTCGGTCTGATCGCGCCCAACATTCGATTCAATCGCCGACACTGCGCCCGAAGGTCTTCCACGTGTGTTTGTGGGTAATCGGGGAAGGTCTCGCTCAGGGACGAATCCCAAAGAGTCTTATGATCCAGAATCAGCTCTTGGAATTGACGAATCTTATCGATCAGCTGTTCGGGCTTCATCTTCCTGCACTTCAACTAGGCTCAGCCGGCATCCTCTGTGAACGATACGGGACTTTCACTCTGATATAGTAAACTACGAAATCTCTACCGTTATCTTTGCTACGACTGCCGTTGGCATCAAGCCCGGCGGAGACGACGACGTTGCCAGGCGAGCGGCTCGACACGGATCCCGCGTGCCGATAGCACGACGATGCGGATTGAAAGGAAGCGATCTGACGGTGAAACGAGGCGTTGAATACCAGGAACTCTCGGCACTCGTGGCAGAAGCTCTCGATCCGAACGCGGACGTCAAGACGGGCCAGTGGGTCGAAGGGCCGGACGGTAAGCGAGAGGTCGATGTCGAAGTCCGAGGAACAGTCGACGGTGAACCACACTTCGTCCTGATCGAGTGTAAGGATTGGAAAGTACCTGTTGACGTTCAGGAGGTCGACAAGCTGGATTCGAAGAGCCGCGATCTCTTGGCGGACGTTGCCGTAATCTACAGCAATTCGGGGTTCACGAAGAAGGCGCTTCGAAAGGCCGAGCGAGTCGGAATCGGCACAGTGTCGGCGATCGCGGCCGATGACCGCCGAGTGCGACCCGTACTCGAACGCGAGCTGTTGGCGAAGAGACTCTCCGTAGACAGATTTCGCGTGGAGATCATTCCTGCCAAGAGAGGCGGTTCGTCCGTCGATCATGGTTGGGACTACCGAGAGCTCCGATTCGGCGGGCTTCCAGTCGCAAACTGGCTCTCGGAAACTTCGATCGAGCTCTTGCAACGATTCGAAGGGGAGTCTCGCATTGTCGAGACAATCACATTCGAAAAGGAGGAGGAGTTCGCTCTTGCCGATACCTCGGTGCAGCTCCGCGGTCTCAGGGTGTATCTCGAGTGCGGCACTAAGTGGCTGTCTCAGATAGTTCGCGAGGACGTATCGCTTGGTACATTCGATCATCGGACCCGCAGATTGAGCGTCCCGAATCAGCAGTTCTTGTCGATCGGATGGATCGACCCGTCGGGCTGGCGTGAACTTGAGGCTGAGCGTGACCCCGAAGAGCTCGCGTCTCCACCCGAACCCGGCACATTTCGGTTCGGCCTCACGCTATTCAATCCGATTCCTCGAATCGAGGGCGAGGACACTCCGTCCATCGATGCTCTCAATTGTAGCCGAGAGACGGAGGTGTGCTGAGAGAGTTGTTATACCCGATCGCGAACACGTCGCGAGCAGCAGGCCTTGCGAGCACTTTTCGCGAATCGTTGAACGATTCGTTACGCACGGCCCGACTTCGGCCGTTCCATCCACCCGGCCAGCCGCGACAGCCCTTCGGCCACGTCCGCCTCGTTAACGATCGCGTAGCGCCTATAGACTGCCTCCGTTCGATGACCCGTGATCCGCATGGCGATCGACCGAGGTACGCCGGCACGCTCGAGATTGCGAACCGCGGTCCGCCGAAGATCATGAAACAACCGACCTGAGCACCCCGCCTTCTCGCATGCCCGGTCCCAGCCGTCCCGGATCATTTTCACGCGCTTGCCGTTTCGATGAAAAACGAACGGCACGATCTTCGACGTCTTCGCCTCGATCGACCGCGTGTACGCGAGCTGGTTTTCCATCAGCGTCTTGAGCGCCGGAATCGCACGGAATGGCAAGGTGCGGCCGTCATTGTTCTTGGTGTCGCCGACCTCGAGCCGGATCACACCGGCCTTGAAGTCGACCTGTGACCAACGCAGCTCGAGGATCTCGGTGAGGCGCCAGCCGCAGAGATACCCGAACTCGGCGATCGGCTTGATCGGGTCAGAAAGGTGTGAGAGGACGCGGCGGAACTCGTCCTCCTCGAAGAAGCCCGTGCGAACGTTGTTTACCTCGATCTTTGGAAACGTCGGTACGTCGACGACCATGCCTGCCTCGACGCCGAGGTTGAAGCCGCGCCGCAAGACGTTGGTTTCGTTTCTGATCGTGGCTGGTGCCACGTCCGCGTCGAACCGAGTGTTGATGTAGCGCTTGATTACATCGGTTGTGATGTCCAGAGCCACGAAGCCAGCGAAGAACTCCCCGAGCCGCTTGATCGAGATCTCAAGCCGGCGCGTCGACTTGCGCTTATTGAGCTTGTAGTCCTCGCGCACGAGGTCGCAAAGCTGCTCGAAGGTCGTTTTCTCCGCCTTGCGGACGTCGACTCTCTTGCCGGCGCCGACCTCGGCCATGCGCTTCTTGAGCAGCGCCTGCGCCTCGGACTTTCTCGTCGAGCGAGACGACTCGCGGTACTGCTTGTTGCGGTGCGAGAACTGGATGTGCCAGACCTTGATCTGGCGACGGCCGTTCTTGCACTTCCCGCAGCCCTCGCCGTCGCAGCGGAGGCACTTCCGCGTTGGCCTGTAGACCAATCCCATGCCATGCTCAGGCATCGATCATCTTCCTTCGATTCGGTGTGTCCCTGAAAAGGTCGCTTCCGCGAACCACGGACACTGAGGCGCTGTTCGAGGACACAGTCAAGTCGTCCTTTGGTCCATCCACTGGCGCAGCTTTCGCTCCGAGAATCTGACTTGCTTTCCGGGCAGTCGCGCCTTTCTGCCGATCTCGTCGGCGTGCTCGAGGACCCAGCGCGGCTTCACACCGAGGAGCTCGGCGACAGCATTCACGTCGAGGAGGCGGTCCGGTTTCTTCGCTTCTCGCGGTGGCGCTTTCGTCGATTCGTTCATACGCATCCACAGCCGTGCCTTGATGCGTTCCAGATCGCCCAGGATGGCCGCCACGGCATCCGCGGGGATCGAGTCGAGGGAATCCTCGAGATCCGCCAAGGCGCGTGTGTGCGGCGACGTGGGCGTCATCGCGATGCCTGTCCGTCGTTGCGTCCGCAAGAGCGGGAGCCGTTAGCCGACACCGCGAGTCGGCCTACGAACATCATCAATGTCTCGATTTCGCCCCGGTTCTGCTCAAGCGCGAATTCCTGAAGGAACGACAGTGCGAACAGGAGCGAGTCGCTGAGACGCTCCGTTTCTTTCGTGGTCAAGCGGATGTGAGCGGTCTCCTCGCGCACGGCCATCGATTTACGCTTCCTCTTCCGCGACAAGAGCGAGCGACCGGAAGATTTGTCGTTCGAATAATTGCCGCGCCTCTCGGTCGACCGGGCGAACGTAGAAGTGCTGGCGGTCCGACGCATCTCGGCGGCACGGAAACGACAGCGTCAGTCTTCCCTGGCGAGTTCGCCTGAGCGCGATTCCGTCGATTCCCACGGCGCCGTTCAGTCGGCACGAGACCCAGCCGATCAGCCCCGACTCGACGTCGGCCATTGACGCAGCTGAGAATCTCACATCAGTGATTTCTATCAGGCCCTGCATTCGTTGTCGTTTCCTGTGGGTTGAGGAGTTCCCAAAACGCCGCGACATCGAGGTCGTGGCGCAAGTGCTCCGACAGAGCCACGTCGAGATCGATGTTCTCGTCCGGCACGGCGGAAGCGACCGACTCGAGCACGTCCAAGCGGAAGGACGGGTCGTCGAGGAATCGGTTGAGGCTGTCGGCCCTGCCGTCTTTGTTCCAGCACTCCGGGTGCGACCTGTTGACGTCGACCTTCGGCTTCAGCTTCGGGTAGTAGTCGCGAACCGCGTCCTCGAGAATCTGCGCGGCGCGGGTAGATACTTCCTCGACTTCGTGGTCGGGGCACTCGATCAGAATCGAATCGTGGACCGGCAGCACCAGCCAGACCTCCGTCCCGCGAAACGCCTTGTCGAGCCGGACGATCGCCGCCTTGAATACGACCGCCGCGCTTCCCTGTATCGGGGTGTTGCGCATGAAGTTGCGCATCCAGGAGTTCGGCTTTCTCGCCCGCTCAGCGAGTCTTCTGAGCCCCGACACGACCGAACCATAGCCGCGGACGGCGCCGTAGGCGGAGGACTCCTCAAGACGCCGTTTCAGCACCGGAAACATGTCGAGGAACCGGGCGCGCTCACGCTCCGCTTCCCGGAGCGATATCCCGAACCGAGCCGCGATTGCCGGCGCCTGGATGTTGTAGATCACCGCGAGGACGAAGGTCTTCATCTTGTCGCGGAGGTCTGATCGACGCCGCTTGAACTCGTGAGCCGACAGACCGCGCTCGTCGGAGGTCAGGCGGTCGGCGTAGAATCGCTGCGCCATCGCCGCGTACACGTCGCCCGAGTTGAAGGCTTCGATGAGGTCGGGATCGTCGTGCTGGGAGGCGGCCACGCCAAACTCCATCTGGCTGTACTCGAGCTCGAGGACGGCCCGGCCCGCCGGTGCGGTAACGATCGGCCGAAAGATCTTCCCGATCCCAGCGAGGTTCGGCGTGCTGCACGAATTGCGTCCCGTATCAGCTCCGAGTTGACGGTGTAAGGGGTGCGTGCGGCCGTCCGATCCGGTCAGCATTCCGGTCAACCACTCCTCGCCCGCCAGACGCCGGTACTGGCGACACAGTCGAAACGGGCGAATGGCCGGGTGAAGATTCTCGAGCTCTTCAAGGACCTCCTTCTTCGTGGTGAGCTTGCCGTTGCGTCGAAAGTGCTCGGTCAATCCAGCGCCGGTCATGACCCCGAGGAACTTCTTGTTGCTCCCCGCAGGGTCGATTCCGAACGCTCGAAGCTCCTTGGCGTGGTGCTTCGCTGCTCTTGAAGCGGCCCCCCGCAGCTGCTCGCGCTTCTCGGCGGAAATGTAGACCCCACGCCACTCGATGCGCGCGTTGGCGCTCGCGAACGGGAACTCGACCGTTCGGAGATGGCCATCGATCCCAGCACGCAGCACGTCTGGTTGCTGGGCGACGTAGAGCCGGAGCGTCCACTCGGCGTCGGCAGAGGCGTACTTGATCGCCCGGTCGCTGAGACGCTCCTCGGGCGTCATGTCGAGGAAGGTGTCGCGTAGCTCGTCCTTGCTGTCGGAGAACGGGTAGCCGAGGTCGTAGCTTTCGCACTGACCTACAAGAGAGAGTCGCCGCGCCTTGCGCCGAGCAAGGTCGGCTTGCGCCCCAATCTCCTCAGCGTTGTCTTCACCGACGAGCCCGTGAGAGCGCGGGTGATCGAGGCCGAGGTGCAGGCAGGCCGCCGCGAGGAAGGTGTCGTAGACGTGGTGGAGATCCGGGTCGAGGCCAAGCGCCCAGAAGGTGAAGAGCTCGACCTTGATGTGGTGAAAGACGAAGGGAACGCGCAGGCGGAGAATGTCCACCAGAGCAGCGACGACGCCCGACTGGCGCACGTCGAGGACAGCGCGGAGGACGTAGCCTCGTGGGGCACCGTCGTACTCGGTGACCCAGGCGGCGACGGAGACGCAGATCGGATACTGCGTCCGGATGTCATTCCAGTGCTGACCTCGCTTTAGCTCGATCTCCGGCCCGCCGAACGTGTATTCGCTGTCGAGCGCGATCGCTGCGACGGGCGTCGCCTTCAGCATCTCGACGAAATCGCGGGCCGATTCGTCGGTTTCTAGCCGGTGGATCTTTTTCGAAGCCTTCGGCAGGTCGACTCGGGTGGGCGCGAGAAGTCGCTCGCCGGATTCCTCGTCTGCAACCGATGCCTTCGAAAGGACTTCTGACCAGCCAGGGAGAGTTCGGAGGTCCTTCATGCGGCACCTCCACGGTCGGACTGCAGAGTGCCAAAAAGCCTAATAGAAATACTAGTAGGGTTTTTGGCACTCTTTACCCCCCGCAGGCGTCGGAACAGGGTTCGACGAGAGATACCGAGTTTCTCCGCCGCCGACTCCGCCGTGAGCCCATCATCGAGCAGCCGCTGCGCCTCGACTCCGGCGACGAAGTGATCGATTTCCTTGGCGGCCGGCAGCCCGAGTTTCTCACGCAGCGCGGCAAGACTTCGCACGTCTTCGCATTCCCCGACATCGCGCATGAGGTCGTGCATCTGGAAGAAGACGACCTCGCGAGGCTTCGTGAGAAACCGGACACGGCCCGCTGCCTGAATCACGGGGTCGACCTCGAGCTTGCGGAGGTAGATGTTCCCGAGCCCCGTGCGGTCCAGGTCCGGGGCCTTTGGGTCCTCGATTTCGACCCGGCGCTTCATCTCCGGACCGGAGACGATCTTGAGCTTCACCCGAAACTCCTCCGGCTCGGCGTCCTGCACGTGGCGATTGAGCTCGGTCGCAGAGACGTAGTAGCTGTTCAGGCAGTAGGCGCTCTCGTACTCGGTGAAGTCGTTCA